>JBIKIB010000449.1:0-3011 GCA_044361845.1 Chitinophagaceae bacterium
TCACCATATCCGACTTGGAAACATCTGATGCACCCTGCCCCATCGACAGCATGGCCGAAAAAAATAAATATGAAAATAACAGAAAGGATCTCATACCTGTTGTTTTGTATATTGGTCATTGATCTCAGAACACGAACCTTCGACGGATCCACCATCCGGTGTGGATCGGGTGTATGACCGGTCGGTGATGTCCCTTGTCGTTCCGCATCCTGAGCCCATGCCCTTGAATCAAAATAAATATAAGCCTGACAGACGAGCCATGAAATGCCTCAGTCCACCTTCAGCCTGAAGCAGCCCGCCGGCAGGCCTTCCTTATTGTAAAGGTTCGCGCCCAGTGGATTGTCGGCCCAGGCATATCGCACGGCTGCGGGCACCGGGACATCGTCGTGCCACACGATGACGCTGTCGCCTTCGATCCTGGCCTTTGCCCAAACGAATTTTTTTCCGTCGGCCGAAATGGCGAAATGCTTCAACGCACCGCCGCCCTTTGCCATCAGCCCGCTGCCGGTATTCGAAAATCCAATGACAACTGTCCCCTGACCGCGACGGACGGAGGAAACTGTCGGACCGGAATGCACGACCGAACTATCGCCATAGGCTACCCGAAAAGCGGCGAGCGATAGTCGTCTGCCGACATCCAGTTTATTCAGGGGATGCACATCGTTCCATTCTCCGAGGTCGTTGATGACGGCCATGCCTGTTTTCGGCAAAGCCAGTGTCATGGCCTGTGCCTCCTGGAGTGCTGCCAGCCGGCTCTCCGAGGGGTCGGCCTTCACCGGGTTGTTGTTCGCGAGTTGCGCATATAGGAAAGGGAAGTCGCCCTGTGCCCATTCCCTTCGCCAGCTGCTGATCAACCGGGAGAAGATCGTGTGGTACTCCTGTGCGCGGCTGATATTCGATTCGCCCTGATACCAGATCACGCCCCTGATGCCGTAACCTACCAGCGGCTCGAGCATGCCATGGTAGAGCGCGGATGGCTGGTCCTGGAACCTTGTCGTTTGCTCTCGTTGCAGGGGTGCGACTGAGGCTGACAGTCGGTATTGCCATTGTCCTTCTAAAGCGATCGGCATTTCACCGACCTCCAGACGGTAGGGCTTGTCGGGAATGAATCCCCCCATACCAGATTCGTTCAGCACACGGACCGTGATCACATTCCGGCCGGGCCGCAGAAGTCCTGCCGGGACCGGGTATTTGCGGGCGACATATTTATTGGATGACGCACCCACTTTTTTCCCATTGACATACGTGATATCGCGCATCACGATGCAGCCCATGCGAAGTACCGCTTCCTTGCCCGCCATGTCTGCGGGGATATTGATCTCCTTCCGGAACCACACCACTGCGCCGCCCTGCTCATCAAGGCCTTTCTCCGGCCAATAGCCCGGCAGCTGCATAGACTTCCAATCCTTCAGGTCGACGGCATCCGCGTCCCAATGCTGCTGCGTGCCGATATCAAGGGCATTGATCGCAGCGTTCCAGTCATCGGTGATTTTTTTGTCGCGGGAGATGATCGAGCGCACCAGGGCGGGGTCTTTGAAACCTATCGCCCTCGATCGATATGCCGGGAAATCCATCAACTCATCCTCATGCATCCAACCTTCCGCCGGCGTACCGCCATAACTGCAGTTGATCAATCCGATGGGCACCTTGTATCGTTCATGCAGGCTTTTTGCGAAGAAATATCCGACGGCCGTGAAGTCCAGCACCGTCTTGGGGTCGGCCTGCTGCCAGCCATGTTCGGTACCCACATCGGTGTTGCTGTTGAAGTCCGTCTTGCGTGCCACTTTGAAATGCCGGATCATGGGATTTGTGGCAGCGGCGATCTGTGTGGGATAGATCTCCGCGGATTTATACAGTTCATATTCCATGTTCGACTGACCCGAACACAGCCACACGTCTCCGATGAGGATATTGGGAATGGTCAACGTATTGGAAGAGCTGACGAGCAGCTCGTATGGTCCGCCGGCCTGCTGCGGATCGAGTCGCAGGGACCATTTGACCCCCTTGACGGCATCGACGGCATACGTCTTTCCCCTGAATTGCACGACGACCCGCTCGTCCTGATCGGTCCATCCCCAGACGGGTATCGGCATGTTCCGCTGCATCACCATCCCTTCTGAAAAAAAAGATGGCAGCCTGACTTTTGCGATGCCCGCAAGGCTCAGCAGGCTGAGCAATATCGTCAGCAAGCTGCGAGACGGTAGTTTTAGTAAGAAAAGATGTTGATCTGCTTTGATCGGCATGTGGGTATCACCGTTTGAATATTGATGTGTCATTTTCCGTTTGACTCCTGAGATTTGAGATAGTCCAGCATCATGCCGTGCATATCTGCCGTCGTTTTTTGATATGACCTGTCCGCTTCAAGATTTCGGCGTTCCTCAGGATCTTTTGCGTAGTCGTAGAGTTCTTTTCCGACCACCAGGGATGGATCGAAAGGACGGTCGCTTCTGAAGCCCTTCTTCATCCAGATGGTGTACCTGAATTGTTCGGTACGGATGGAGTATCCCATGACGTTACCCTCTTTTCCTGAAGAAGACCGCGGGTACTGGCTTACGGAGTAACGCTTCACTTTGACACGGGGATCCTTCATAACGGGCATGAGGCTTTTACCATGGAGGTGTGCCGGCACTGGCACGGAAGCGAGGTCGCAGAGCGTGGGGAACACATCGACGAATTCAGACGGGGATGTCGTTTTGGCGGCCTTCATGCCCGGTGCGGAGATGATCAATGGTGCGCGGGTGGCCTTCTCGAAATTGGAATGCTTGCACCATAGGTTGTGGTCACCAAAATGCCAGCCATGGTCTCCCCAGAGGACGACGATGGTATTCTCCCGCAGACCGAGAGAGTCAAGTGCATCGAGCAGACGGCCGACATTCGCATCCGTATAGGAGATCGCGGCATGGTATCCATGGATCAGTTCACGCTGCTTGTCATCCGGCAAGGTGATGCCGTAGCCCTTTTCCTTTGAAGGATCGATCAGTGGGGCGATATCGCTGTAGCCTCGGAGTTCG
>JBIKIB010000003.1:0-31876 GCA_044361845.1 Chitinophagaceae bacterium
GATGCAAGCCGTTGGAGCGGCAGGTGATTGGTCATGACAGTATTTTCATCTTGACGGTTTCTATCCTTGTGTCGCTCACGTTCAGTACTTCGAATTCATAGTTCCCGAAAACGATCCTGTCTTTCTGTCGGGGGATCGCTTCATGTGTGGTGATGATGAACCCTGAGAGCGTCTCCGAATCATTCACCGGGATGTCAAATCCGTATTTCTGGTTGAGATAATCAATTTCTAGCCTACCTGACAGGATATACTCGTTGATGGCCAGCTGCTTTTCCACGAATTCTTCCGTGTCGTATTCATCCCGGATCTCCCCGAAAATTTCCTCAAGCAGGTCTTCCAGGGTGATGATGCCGGAAGTCCCCCCGAATTCATCCACGACCCAGGCGATGCTTTTGCGTTCCTTTGAAAATCGGGTGATAAGATCTGTTGCACTCATACTCTCTGGTACTGCCGGGATGGGCATGAGGATCGGCCTTATCTCCGTCGGATGCCTGAAAAGTGCCAATTGGTGGACATAACCGATGATGTTGTCGATATTTTTCTCATAGACGACCAGCTTACTGAGTTTGGTATCGATGAATTTGCGCTTCAATTCTTCGATGCCGGCGTTGATATCAACAGCTACTATTTCCTTCCGCGGTACCAGGCACTGGCGTATCTTGATCGTAGGCAGCGTCAGGGCCGCTTCGAAAAGTTCTTTGTTGAGATCCTGGTTATTCTCAGAAGATTCCCCGTTCTGTTGGAGGAACTGTTCGAGGTCGAAACGGGTGAAGGTTTCTCCATCGCGGATGAATTTTTTATTGAACAGGTATTTAAGCATCCACTCAGATGCTCCGATCATGAATGTCGCCACCGGATCGAAAATCCGGAAGAAGAAATGGGAGAGTGGTGCAAAGAACAGTAGGAATGTATCGCTTTTGGATTTGAAGACAGCGCGTGAAAATATGATGAAGACGAGGATGATGGCCGAAGCCAGTACGGTATCGAAGATGATCCGGATGTACCGGATGAATGGCCTTGCGCTTTCCTGCAAAAGCTTTTCTGACCAGTTCCATGCCGGTGTAAGGAATTCACCGATGAGCAGACCATAGAGCACAAGTGCGAAGTTCAATCCTATGAAGACCGTGGCCATGAAGCGGGATGGTTGGTTCAGGAAGTCTGATACGATCCTGCCACTTTTGAGGCCTTGTTTTTTTTTCAGTTCGATGGGTAGCTTATTCACCGATGCGAATGCGGCTTCCACCCCGGCGAAGAATCCCGTCAGGAAAAAAGAGGCGATTATGCCTGTTAGCAGCAAGAGCTCCATTTGGTAAAGATAGTGAAAGGTCGGGTCCTTTGCTTTAAGTGTGTATGAAACGGGCAACGGCTTCCGCTGTCTCTCTGCAAGCTTTTTCCAGGTTGTCGTTCATGATGACGCTGTCGAATTGTTCCTTGAAAGAAAGCTCGTACGCTGATTTCTCAAGTCGGGCAAGGATGGATTCTTCTGAATCAGTCCCTCTGTTCCGCAGCCGACGGCCCAGTTCTTCCAGACTGGGGGGTTCTATGAAGATGGAGAAGGCATTTGAAGTGTGATGATTTTTAACATGAATGGCGCCTTTCACGTCGATATCCAGCAGAGGTGTCTTGCCTCTTGCCCAGATGCCGGCTATTTCCGAGGCAAGGGTTCCGTAGTATTTACCTTCGTATACCATTTCCCATTCAAGGAATGCGTTCTGTGCTATCAGTTCACGGAATCTGTCAGGACTCATGAAATGGTAGTCCCTGCCGTCTTCTTCGTTGCCTCTTGGCTGCCTGGTGGCTGCAGAGATCGAGAACTCCAGATCTTCCGGGAAATGCCGCAACAGGTGACGGGTGATGGTCGTCTTTCCTGCACCGGAGGGGGCGGTGATGATGATGAGTTTTTGACCGGTCAAGGGGGTTATTTGAACCGCTTTTTAGTGAATTTTTGAGGCGGTCTGTTTTTGCTGTTGCCCATGCCACTAGGCTGTTGGCCGGGTCTGGCACCCATGCGCTGCTGAAATCCACCGGGTTTCCCCCTTTTCACAAATCGGTCGTCCCGCTCACGGAATGCCTTTACGAAAGGTGTGGCGGTGAATTCAAGCTGCCCACCAGTGATGGAATTGAGTTCTTGCCGGATCGCATCGTCATGCACCAGTTCGCGGTGCCAGGTGTTGTAGGCGAGCTTCATATAATAGGCGATGGCGTTGGCGAAACCGGAGCGCTTCTCCGGGTTCTCTTCCGCAAGGGCTTTGTTGATGATCGCTTCCAGGTTTACGCCAAGGTGAGAGAATTTCGGGTACCGCTTCGGGTAGGATAGCGGCTTTGGCTTGGCTTTGAGGGTTTCTGCAGTTGGGATCGGGTAGGGACTGTCCACTTCCAGTTTGAAATCAGAGATCAGAAAGAGATGATCCCATAGTTTATGCCTGAAGTCCTCCACATTTTTAAGGTGTGGGTTTAGAAATCCCATCAGCTCTATGACTGCATGCGCATTGGCCTGCCTCCGTTCTTTGTCCTCGATGGTCAGGATATGGTCGATCATTTTTTGAATGTGGCGGCCATATTCCCGCATGACCAGCTGATTGCGGGTTGTATTATACTCCATATATTTTTCGCTGAACTTCAAAAGTACGGGAAAGCCCTCAATTATCCCACTCATGCGTTATATGAAACGGGCTTTAACGTAGCTTTGATCCCTTCAAAAGATATGCGCATTGTTGTCAATACCCGGTTCGCCAACTATGGTTATGTGGAAGGTTTTGGTCGTTTCATCCATGAGGTCGGTAGCAGAATGGTTGCCACCCACCCTGAAGACCAGTACCTTTTTGTACATGACAGGCCGTTACTATGGGATGAGCCGGTCATTCCCAACCTGGAACGTTTCACCCTAGGGCCGCCTGCCCGTCATCCCCTTTTATGGAAATACTGGTATGATCATCGCATCCCTTCCTTCCTGCGCAGGCAGACGGCGGATGTATTCTTTTCTCCTGATGGCATCTGCTCGCTGCATACTTCCGTACCTCAGGTTTTAGCGATCCACGACCTGGCTTTTCTGCACTATCCTGTCTTGATGCCTCGCATCCAGCAGTGGTTTTATGCACATTACACGCCGCTTTTCATCCGTAAGGCCAGTAAGATCATCACCGTCTCGGAATTCTCCAGACAGGATATCCTCCGTCATTATCCATTTGCCAGGGGGAAGGTCGAAGTGGTCCACAATGCTGCCGACCCATCCTTTAAGCCACTGTCATGGGAGGAAAGATGCTCCTGGAAAGACGGATTTACAGAGGGGAAGGAATATTTTCTATGCGTAGGGTCCATCCATCCAAGGAAAAACCTGATCAACTTACTTAAGGCTTTTTCACGCTTCAAAAAACGACAGCGATCCAATATGCTTCTTGTCATTGCCGGCAGGATGGCATGGCATAATGATGAATTTACCAATGCCCTTTCCACTTTTAAATACCGGCATGATGTAAAACTCACCGGCTACGTGCCTGCAGCATCACTCAACAAGATGATGGCTTCAGCCTATGCACTCGTCTACCCCTCCTTGTGGGAAGGATTCGGGATACCCGTGCTGGAAGCCATGCAGTCGGGTGTACCGGTACTTTGTTCCGGGAATACTTCCATGCCGGAAGTGGCTGGGGATGCTGCCCTTTACTTTGACCCCTTGCAGCCGGAGGAAATGGGTATGCAACTCGAACGTGTCTTTAAGGATGAACCTGGCAGGAATATCATGATCCAGAGGGGACTAGAACGGGCCAGGGCTTTCGATTGGGACAAAAGTGCTCAATCAATACGTGAAATACTCGGGGAGGCGGCAAGAGGCCCGATCAATTCGTAACTTTGTGATCATACCAATAAAAAATGAATACTTCCACCATTACCATCAATGTGCAGCTGGATGAACAAAAGATACCTCATATCATACACTGGGATGCATCACAGTCCAGTGCGGAGGATGTCCAGAAAGCAAAGGCCATGACGCTTGCATTCTGGGACGGACAGGAAAAAGCGGCTATGCGCATCGATCTGTGGACCAAGGATATGATGGTCGATGAAATGGCTGACTTTTATTATCAGAACATGATGGGTTTGGCAGATAGTTTCGACAGGGCCACCCACCACCAGGAACTGGTCAATGACATGAAGAAGTTCGCAAAAGTTTTTTATGATACATTCCAGGAGCATCTTCAGAAGGAAAAGTCGAAAGGACTTTGAGCAGTCGGTTGTCTGAGGAGAAAATGAATCCGCAAACGAATCGTTTTGCATAGCTTTCCGGTCAACGAACACCCCAATAATTACAATATGTCACTGGAAAAGACCATTAACGAACAACTTAAAGTTGCGATGCTGGCAAAAGACGAGGTAGGACTCAGGAGTCTGAGGGCTATCAAGGCCGCTATTCTGATCGCAAAGACATCCGAAGGTGCAAGTGAAATCATATCTGCAGAAGATGAGATGAAGTTGTTGCAAAAACTTGTGAAGCAACGCCGGGACTCCCTTGAGATATTCACCACCCAGAACAGGCCTGATCTTGCACAAAAGGAACGGGAAGAGATTGCTGTTATCGAAAAATTCCTTCCTGGCCAGCTGTCGGCTGACGCATTACGGGATGCTGTTGCTCAGATCATCCAGGAGATCGGCGCTTCATCGCCGGCAGATATGGGCCGGACGATGGGGGTGGCAACCAAGAAACTTTCCGGCATTGCAGATGGGAAAGCCATCTCCGAAGTCGTCAAATCAATGCTTGTCAAATAACTGCTCATGTTCATCGATATCATATTCCTTGTGATTCTGGCCGTCGCTGCTTTCAAAGGTTTCAGCCGGGGCCTGATCATGGCCGTATTCTCACTGGCATCGCTGTTCGTAGGTCTTGCAGCAGCCCTGAAATTGTCATCCTTGGTGGCTGCATATCTGCGTCGCTCAGATGCCCTGCCATCACAGTGGTGGCCGGTCATTGCGTTCATCCTGGTCTTCATCGGAGCCATGCTTGTCGTCCGTGCCATTGGTAAATTACTGGAGAAAACGGTGGAGCAAGTCATGCTTGGTCCGGTGAACAGGATAGGAGGGTTTTTTGTCTTCGCCTTGCTCTATCTCATGATGTTCAGCGTTGTCCTTTTTTATCTCACACAGATGAACTTACTCGGCGAACCGGTGAAATCGGCATCTGTCACCTATGGATACATAGCACCGTGGGGACCTACGGCGATTTCATGGCTTGGTGAGATTTTTCCATTTTTCAGCAGCGTATTCACCGAACTGCAGGCTTTTTTTGAGAAGACGGGTCAGCGTATCCCTTTGTGATCGGTGATCGTGTTTCTGCACCTTCAGCCACTATTCACATGAATTAATTTCGTTAAGCCTGAGCTTATTGAAGATAAAAAATTATTTTAGCAAACAATGTCAGGCACAAGACAACCACTGAACGGATGAATTACGAAATAAAAAATGATGGGAAGTTCAGATACATTGAAGAAGGTGAGGGGGAGCCACTGGTGCTTCTCCACGGCCTCTTTGGTGCCATGAGCAATTTTATGGGGGTCATTGATCATTTCAGTACCCGGGGTTTCAGGGTGGTGGTGCCTTTGTTACCCCTTTTTGATCTCGATCTGCTCCATACTTCTGTAGGCGGACTGCAGAAATTCGTCTATAAATTCATTGAGTACAAGGATTACAGCAATATTCACCTGCTTGGTAATTCCCTAGGGGGGCATGTTGCGCTGGTATATGTCATAAAACATCCGGAAAGGGTGAAATCGTTGATCCTCACCGGCAGTTCCGGACTTTTTGAGCATGGGATGGGCGATAGTTACCCCAAACGCGGTGATTACGAGTATATCAAAAAAAAGACGGAGATCACTTTCTATGATCCTCAGACTGCCACGAAGGAACTCGTTGATGAGGTCTATGGCATTGTCAATGAACGCATCAAAGCCATTAAAATCATAGCCCTTGCCAAGAGTGCCATACGCAACAACCTTGGCGATGAATTATGCAAGATCGATCAACCCACCTTACTGATCTGGGGTAATAACGATACCGTCACCCCGCCTTTTGTGGGGCGTGAATTCCAGCGCCTTATTCGTAACAGTGAATTGCATTTTATAGACAAGTGTGGACATGCACCTATGATGGAGCTGCCCGGAGATTTCAACATTATTTTGCATCAATTCCTACAAAAACTCAACCAACCTGCAACGGTTGAGTGATTTATCGCATCTTACCTGTTAAATTTCTTTCCATCCATGTTCTGCGGAAAACTCATATCGCCTGAAATAACCCCATTGGGCATCCGTGACACGGTTGGTCAGGCATCTGCCCGGATGGAGGAGTTGAAGTTGAGGCATCTTCCATTGGTAGAAGGGGGGAGTTATTTGGGCATGGTTGCTGAAGATGATCTGCTGGACGAACCCGTCGATATTGAAATCGCTGATCTTCAGGATGTTTTCAACCACACATTCGTTCGGACGGGTGACATATTCCTTGTCGCCGTGAAGCAATGCCTTGAGATGCAGACGGATATCATCCCTGTGCTAAATGACCAGAAAGAATACGAAGGTGTCATAACCATCGAGACGCTTTTCAGGGAACTGGCCAGGCTGTCGGGTGCGGGAGAATATGGATCCCTGGTCGTGTTGGAGATGGAGATCAATGAATACTCGCTCGGTGAGCTCAACAGGCTTGTAGAATCGAATGATGCCGTGATTACACAATTGAATACGCTCCAAGACCCTGACAGCCATTTGCTGACAGTCGTTTTACGCATCAACAAGGAAGAGATATCCGATGTGATTGCTTCATTCCAGCGCCACGAATACAATGTTCGTTATTATGTGGGGGAAGAACTTTTCCGCAATGAACTCCAGTCGAACCTCGACCATCTTCTTAATTATCTGAATATCTAAACCTTCGTATGGACGGATTCATGTAATTTGTCCGGTATGCGGCCTTTTGTCAGATACCTGATCCTCCCGATACTGTTGTTTGCAATGGTACCTGTTTCCATGGGCCAGGGTTCCAACGGCTACACAGACGCTGAGTTATCGCAAGATAGCCGGTCGACCATCAGAAACGTTATGGTCACAGGCCATCGTAAAACAAAAGTGTTCATCATCGAGCGGGAAGTGACCCTGCAGAAAGGGGTTTCCTATTCCGTCACCGATATCCTTTCCAACATCCTCGTCACAAAGCAGAACCTGATAAACACCAGTCTCTTCGTCGATGTCTCGGTGTCACCCTGCAATTGGGACCGGGATACGCTGGACATTTTGATAGATGTGAAAGAGCGATGGTACTACTGGCCTTTTTTTTATTTTAAACCCATCGACAGGAACTGGAATGTTTGGATCAACCAGTACGATATGAGTTTCGACCGTTTGAATTACGGTGTCAAGATAAAAGGGGATAATATCACCGGCCGCAATGATAAGATCAATCTCTGGCTTATCAACGGGTATACAAAACAGATAGCCCTTAAATACTACAATCCCTTTGCTGACCGCTCGTTGAAGCATGGCTATGGTTTTGAGTTATCCTATGCGAAGAACAGGGAGGTGAATTACAACACGAGTGCCAATCAGCAGGGTTTCTTTAAGGATGAAGATCGTTTCATACGGGAGCGGTTTTATGCTGGTCTGACATATTCTTACAGGAAAGGATCCGTAAATCGTCATACTGCAAAATTGGGGTACTGGATGGATCGTGTAGATGATACGATCGTCAGGATGAATCCAGGTTTCTTCAAGAAGGGCATCAGTCAAGTGCATTATCCTGAACTCCAGTATACCTTCCAGCACCTTGACGTTGACTACATAGCATACCCATCCCGTGGGAAGACCGTTGAGTTCAATTTCCTCAAACGCGGCCTTGGCGGTCCGATGGAATTATGGCAATTTAATCTAAGGGCTACAAGGCATTGGACATTGCCCAAGGAGTTCTTCTACAGCGTACAGGCTGAAGTCGGAGTGAAGCTCCCCTTCGACCAGCCTTTTGTCAACCAGCCATTTCTCGGCTATGGAGACTCCTATCTGCGCGGATTGGAGTATTATGTGATCGATGGTGTTGCGGGCGGTTTTGTACGCAATACATTCCGTAAGGAAGTGGCTTCTGTCAAGCTTCGTACAGGCCTGAAGTCCCGTACATACGGCGTCATACCTTTCCGCTTCTATGTCAAGGCATACGGGGATGCAGGCTATGTGTACAACCGGAACAATGTCAAGGGCAATATGCTAACGAATAAATTCATGTATACCGGAGGATTCGGGGTGGATGTCTTAACAATTTATGATTGGGTCATTCGCTTTGAATACAGTTTCAACCAGTTGAACGAACGCGCCTTTTTCTTTCATAAAAACAATGAATGAGTTCGATGCGGGTTCGACCATTTTGACGGGATAAATCCGTTACTTTCGCCTTATGAAAGTCGCCATTTACAGCCGTGGCGGGGAAAGTGTACAACCCGCCGATGTCCTGAACCTTATGGAGGAGCTGAAAAAGGCGAAGATAGGCCCGGTCATACATGAGGATATCTTCCATCAGGTGAGCCATGCCCTCATCGACGCTGAACTCACCCCCACTTTCAAGCACTCCAACGACCTTGACGATACTTTTGACTGTCTGATAAGCTTAGGCGGAGATGGCACCCTGCTGGATACGGTTACCCTGGTGCGAGATAAGAACATTCCCGTTCTTGGTATCAATTTCGGTAGACTTGGATTCCTGGCCAGCCTCGGAAAGGAGAATATCCAGGCAGCCGTGGCTGCCCTCAACAACAGAAGCTATGTCGTTGACCGTCGCACGCTGATACATATTGATGCTGATATTCCTCTTTTTGGAGAAACGCCCTATGCGCTGAATGAATTCGTGATCCACAAACGGGATGTGTCCCCGATGATCAGGATACATACCTATCTGAATGGTGAGATATTGAATAATTATTGGGCTGATGGGCTGATCGTGTCGACTCCTACGGGTTCCACAGGGTATTCACTAAGTTGCAACGGCCCAGTCCTTTTTCCTGATTCCGGCAGCTTTGTGATCACACCCGTGGCACCTCATAACCTGAATGTACGTCCAATCGTCGTTTCTGACAACTCGATCATATCTTTTGAACTGGAGGGGCGCGCAGACCAATTCATTTGCACCATGGATTCCAGAAAGGAGATCATCCCCCGCCAGGTGCAGCTGGCAGTCAAAAAAGAAGATTTCACCATAAGCCTTGTTCGATTGAATGAAAAGAATTTTCTTCAGACACTCAGGGAAAAACTCGCCTGGGGATTTGACACCCGGAACTGAATGAGTTGTCAGCGTCCAGATGTCTATGCCATACTGGATGCTTTTTTGTTTTCTTTAATACAGGAAGGTTTAAATTTGCACTCACTTATATGTGGACGCGTATCGGCATATCGACAGTTCTATTCCTGATGATGAGCATCCCCTTGTATGCACAGACCGAAGCCTATGTGCACGAGGGAGAAATCGGTATCACATTGGGTGCTGCACATTATTTTGGGGATCTGAACAACAGGGCTGCCGTGAACAGACCAAAGCCAGTAGTTGGTTTATTCATCCGGAAACAGATCGGTAATTATATCGGTGTACGTGTGAGCGGACATTATGCACAACTGGGCTACGCTGATAAATACAGCCCTGTGGAATTCAACCGTCGTAGGAATCTGAGTTTCAATACCAATATTTTAGAAATCGGGTTCCAGGGGGATTTCAATTTTTTTCGCTTCGAACCCCATAGCGATCGGTATTTTTTCACTCCTTACGTCACATTGGGTGCAGGGATGGTCAGTTTCAATCCATACGCTTACCTGGATGGAGAAAAATATTATTTGCGTCCGTTGGGTACTGAAGGCCAGGCTTCCGGCCTTGGGACCGGCAATACATTCTATAACACGATGTCATTTTGCTTCCCGATCGGAATGGGTATCAAGTACAATCTTGGTAAAAATGTGAACTTCACGATGGAGGTTTCGCATAGATTCACCATGACTGACTACCTGGATGATGTGAGTACTATGTATGCGGGTCCGCTGTCATTCCCGCCTAATGCTGACGGGACACCCACCATTGCCTCGTTGCTGCAGGATCGTTCTTATGAGACCGGTTTTCCGATTGGTACGGAAGGGCGACAGCGTGGATTCAGTGCTCAAAAGGATCAGTATGTATTTTTCGAGCTGGGGCTTTCATTCTCGATCAGCTCTTACAGATGTCCAAAATGAGTTCATTTTCTCACTAAAACCCTTGTTTCACCTCCCTCGTACGCTTTTAGTATCTTTGCACCTTACAAACAGATATGACATCCAAGGAAAAAATCGACCTGAGCAAGCTTCCCCGCCATATAGCTATCATCATGGATGGAAATGGAAGGTGGGCCCAGGAACAAGGCCAGGACAGGCTTTATGGCCATTTTCATGGTGTCGAAAGTGTTAGGAACATCGTTGAGGGCTGTGCCGAACTGAATATCGAGTACCTCACTTTGTATGCATTTTCAACCGAAAATTGGGACCGTCCGGAGCCGGAAGTCACCGGACTGATGGAGTTGCTGGTAGAGACGATCCGCAAGGAAGTGCCTATTTTGAACAAAAATAATATTCGATTGCATGTCATCGGCGATATGTCGATGCTTCCCGAATATGCCCGTATTGCACTTGGGGAGGCCCTCGAAATGACCCGGCAGAATAGCGGTTTAAACCTTGTCATGGCCCTCAGCTACAGTTCACGCTGGGAGCTGGTGAATGCCGTCAAGAAGATCGCTGCAGATGTGCAATCGGGAGCCATCGATCCGGCTGCCATTACGCAGGATACTTTGCAAAAGTATCTGGTTACCAGTGAATTACCTGATCCTGAACTGATGATTCGGACAAGTGGAGAATACAGGATCAGTAATTTTCTTTTGTACCAGCTTGCCTATGCTGAGCTCTATTTCACATCTACCCGTTGGCCGGATTTCAGAAAGGAACATCTTTACGAGGCTATCCTTGACTTCCAAAAAAGGGAACGACGATTCGGGAAAACAAGCCACCAATTACAGGATGAAATCGCCATGAAAGTCTGATGTCTTCATAATTAATAGTTTCTTTAACAAAGCATTACACAAAAAGCCCTTATTTTGCCGCCTCGTAATATAACCCGGATGAAGTGGACCAAGACGTTCATAGCCTGTTTCCTTTCTGTACTGTTCGCAACTTCCGGTTTTACCCAAACCGACACCGTTCCGACTGTATCTGTTGACCCGGAACTGCTTGCAATTTTTGACTCAAAGATCCCCAAGAAGTACATCATCGCCGACATAAAAGTCACTGGTAATGTAAAATTCGATGCCGCGATCGTTATCTCAGTTTCCGGCCTTGCCGTGGGAGATGAGGTGACCATACCCGGTGGGGATAATTTTTCTAAGGCGATCAATAAGCTCTGGTCGCAGAACATGTTCACTAATATCAACATCTTCATCACGAAATTGGAAGACCGCAATATTTGGGTGGAGATCGTTGCTGTGGAAAGGCCGATGCTTTCTGATTTTCGCTTTAAGGGCATCCGCAAATCGGAGGCTGAGGAGCTGAAGGAGAAGGTTGGACTGTTCAAAAGCCGGGTGATCACCGACAATATGAGGCTTTCAGCGTTGGAGGCAATTGAGAAATATTATGTGGAAAAAGGTTTCCAGGGTGCCGTGACGAAGATCAATGAGATTCCCGATGTCAATGCACCGGGCAGGGTAATTCTGGAGTTTGAGATCGACAAGGGTCAAAAAGTTCGCATCGATCAACTACATTTCTTTGGCAATAATTCTGTGGAAGAAGAGAAGTTGAAGAAGAAAATGAAAG
Source organism: Chitinophagaceae bacterium (assembly GCA_044361845.1). GTDB lineage: Bacteria > Bacteroidota > Bacteroidia > Chitinophagales > Chitinophagaceae > Pollutibacter. Next base: position 11,835 of record JBIKIB010000003.1, read on the forward strand.
GTACAAAGGAACGTCTTAAGATGACGCTCACGCCTGATAGCATATGGAGTCCATATGGAGAAGTGCAGCGGATGTCAAAAGAGGAATTCTTCCAGGAAAGGAAATACCTTGTTCCGACCGAGACCTTAAAGTACATAGAACCATGGTTCCGTTTCAAATTCGGCTCGGCAAAGTTCAATGAGAAGAAATACAAGGAAGATAAGGAACGCGTGTTGGAGTACTATAACTCAGTAGGATACCGGGATGCGATCATCGTAGCGGATACGCAGTTCTTCGATCAGAAAGGGAATCTTAATGTCGCCATAAAGGTTGATGAAGGACGACGTTACTATTTCGGCAATATGTCCTGGAAGGGGAATACCAAGTACCCTGACTCCATTTTGAATCTCTTATTGGGTGTCAAGAAGGGAGAGATCTATAATATCGAGAACCTCAACAAGAAGCTGGGCAAGCAGCTCTCTCCTGAAGGAGGCGATATCAGTTCTCTCTACATGGATAATGGATACCTTTTCTTCCAGGTTGATCCGGTGGAGACATCAGTTTACAATGATACGATCGACCATGAGATCAGGATCATGGAAGGGCCACAGGCTACTATCAAGAATATTAAGATCGAAGGCAACGATAAGACAAAGGAATATGTGATCCGTCGTGAAATACGGACCATGCCCGGAGAAAAATTCAGTCGTGCCGACATCATACGGACGCAGCGGGAACTCTCCCAACTGGGGTACTTCAATCAGGAGAAGATCGGTATCCAGCCTGTCCCGAATCAGGAGGATGGTACGGTTGATATTAACTATACACTTGAGGAGAAATCCTCCGATCAGCTGGAACTCAGTGCAGGTTGGGGTGGTAACATCGGTCTGACAGGAACGCTTGGCGTCACATTCAACAACTTCTCGTTGAAAAACATTTTCAGAAAAGAAGCCTGGGATCCTTTACCATCCGGCGGTGGTCAGAAGCTCAGTCTTCGTTTTCAGTCAAATGGACGATTCTTCCGTTCTTTGAACTTCTCGTTCACCGAACCATGGCTGGGTGGTAAGAAAAGGAATTCTTTTACTTTCAGTGTGTTCAATACCCGGTTCTCAAATGCTTATAATCCATACACCGGGTTGTTCGACAGGAAGTATGCCGATTCTTCGTATCTGAACACTACGGGTGCCTCGATTTCATTGGGCAAACAACTTAAATGGCCGGATGACTTTTTCTCACTGGTTTATACCCTTAGTTTCATTAATTATCAGTCGAAGAATTATGCGATCTTCCCCACATTCACGACAGGTAATTCGTCCAACTTAAACCTTAAGATCGCATTGGCAAGATCCTCTGTCGATCAGCCAATTTTCCCCAGGAGTGGTTCGAATTTCATGCTCAGTGGCGCATTTACTCCGCCATGGTCAGCTTTCCTCGGTATAAATGAAGCAGACATCTACAAATTAGTGGAATACCATAAATGGCGTTTCAATGCTGAATGGTTTGTTCCTCTTGGCAAGCCTTCCGGAGAGGATAAGAGCCGTCAGTTTGTCTTGCGCATCGCAGCTAAATATGGGTTTATTGGCAGATATAATAAGGATATGCCGATATCTCCTTTTGAGCGCTTTCAGGTGGGGGATGCCGGCCTGACCAATAACTTCGGGGTATTGGGGTATGACATCATTGCACACCGTGGATATCCCGTGTATCAGGTTTCTGATCCAACGATTAATCCTGACATTCAACGTGCTTCCAACTTTTTCACTATTTTCAATAAGTACACGATGGAGCTTAGGTATCCTTTCGTGACAAATCCGAGCAGTACCATTTTTGGTCTCGCATTTTTTGAGGCAGCGAACGGCTGGTATAGCTTCAAGCAATGGAATCCATTCGAATTGCGCAGATCTGTAGGTGTGGGAGTTCGTTTCTTCCTGCCTATGTTCGGTCTACTTGGGTTTGACTATGGTATTGGACTGGATAGGGTGACGGCAACCGGAAAGCTCCGGGATGCCAGTAAGTTCACCTTCATGCTTGGCTTTGAACCTGAATAAGATTTCATTCACCGGATCAATTTTATAAACTACATCGGCCATGAAAAAACTAGTTCTATCTCTTTTCGCCACTTTCATCCTGGCGCTCACCATGTATGCGCAACGTTATGCGATCATTGATACAAAATACATCCTTGAAAAAATACCCGATTACAAGGAAGCACAGAAAAAACTTGATCTCTCAAGTGAACAGTGGCAAAAGGAGATAGAAGCCAAGCAAGCTGCGTTGGACGCTATGTACCGGAACTTCGAGGCAGAGCAGGTCATGTTGAGTGAATCCCTCCGAAAAAAACGGGAAGATGAGCTGTTCAACAAGGAAAAAGAGTTGCGCGATCTGCAAAAAAGACGTTTTGGGTTCGAAGGTGATCTTTTCAGAAGGAGGCAGGAATTGATAAAGCCCATCCAAGATAAAGTCTATAATGCCATTCAGAAGTTGGCAGTAGAACGCCAATACGATTTTATTTTAGATAAAAGTGAGGGAATAACCGTTATATTTGCCGACCCAAAACTGGACAAAAGTGATGATGTCCTAAAAGTTTTAGGTGTTAAATAAGCGCCAATTGAATTTTTACAGACAACTTTAGACCCTGTTATAACAACAATAAGTATAAACAAGCAACACAAATGAAAAGAGTACTATTCCTGGGTATGTTCATGCTGGGGCTGGTTGCAGCCGGACAGGTTTCAGCCCAGACCAAAATCGCTTATGTCAGTGTGGATGAAGTCGTACAGTTGATGCCTGAATATAAAAAAGCCATGGCTGAGATGTCACAATTTGATAGTGCACTTCAGATCAACTATGCTGAGACGGTCAGGGAACTCAATCGTCAGGACAGCATTTACAAGACTGATTCCACCAAGTGGTCAAATGCCATACGCACGGCCAATAAAGAAAAGATGAAAAAATTGCTGATCGACCTTCAAGGTTTTGAAGCTAGTTATCAACAGCAGATGCAACAGCGCCAGGAGGAACTCATGACTCCCGTTGCTCAAAAGGCAACAGCAATGATCCAAGAAGTAGCAAAAACGAGCGGTTATAACTATGTGTTCAGGAAAGAAGCCCTGCTTGTTCAACCTGATGCCGATGATCTGATGCCTGCCATTCGAAAAAGATTAGGTACAGCTGCACCAGCTGCCAAGCCGGGTGGGGCCAAATAAGTTAATCGTCTCACATCAAAAATATCAGGAAAAGGTTGCCATTCGGCGACCTTTTCTTTTTTTTAGTAATTTGCCAATATGCCAGCTAAGGGTCCAATAGGTATTTTTGACTCAGGGTACGGTGGGTTGACTGTCATGAGGGAGATCGTGAAGAAAATGCCAGGGTACGATTACCTCTATTTGGGAGATAATGCACGCGCACCTTATGGCTCAAGATCATATGATACAATTTATGCCTATACAAAAGAAGCTGTTCTTTGGTTTTTTCGGCAGGGTTGTCCCTTGGTGATCCTGGCTTGTAATACTGCATCCGCAAAAGCCCTCCGCAGCATACAACAGTTGGATCTTCCCCATATAGCACCTGACAGGCGCGTATTAGGAGTCATTAGGCCCACCGCTGAAGTCATCGGCAATTATACCATTTCCAGGCATATTGGAATTCTAGGAACAACCGGTACCATCAATTCTGGTTCGTATCCTATGGAGATCAAAAAGTTCTATCCTGATATTTCCGTTTTCCAACAGGCTTGTCCCATGTGGGTACCCCTTATAGAAAATAACGAGTATGAATCTCCCGGAGCTGATTATTTCGTACGAAGCTGTCTTGATCAACTGCTTAGTCAATCAAATAAAATCGATACGATCCTCTTGGCTTGTACGCATTACCCGTTGTTGCTCGCTGCGATTCAACGTTATCTACCTCCCGGTATAACCATCATCAGTCAGGGTGAAATTGTAGCTGATCGTCTGCAGCAATATTTTATCCGGCATATTGAGATGGAGCAAAGCATCATCCATCGCCCGCATGGTGGTAATTTTACATTTTTTACTACGGATTCACCCATAGATTTCGATTTTCAAGCAAAAAAATTCTTTGGACAACCCATCAGGTCAAAAGTTTTGAAACTTATTGACTAGAACATCATGCACTTACTCGTTTTTATGCTACCTTCGCCGTCCTTTCACAAATTCACGGGTGTGGTGACCTGTGGATGGACCGGAAACAAGGGTCGTTCTCCCGGCTCACATTTCAGAAAAGTGAAAAAGTAAAATATCATGAAACGTACTTTTCAACCCCATCGTCGTCGTCGGAAATCTGTACATGGTTTTCGGAAACGCATGCAAACCGCCAACGGCCGCAAGGTCCTTGCCAGCCGTCGTAGTAAAGGAAGGCACAAGTTGACTGTCTCTAGCGAATTCAAGCAGAAATAGGATCTTATAGAGACAAGATATTTATAGCTCCGGAATTTTTCCGGGGCTATTTTTGTTACCTATACATTCATCAACACTTCTATTCTGAAATCCAAGTTTACCTTAGGACATCATGAGCGGTTAAAAAGCCGTAAACATATTGCTTTGCTCTTTTCAAACGGGGAACGTTTCAACGTTAAGGTTTTACGTGTATCCTGCCGGCGGCATACAGCCGAAGCAGGTTACCTCAGAACCGGATTTGGGGTCAGTTCTCGTAACTTCAAAAGGGCAGTGGACCGCAATAGGATCAGGAGACAAATGCGGGAAGCCTGGCGGCTGCAATATACTATCTTGAGGAGCAGTGTAGCAACATGGCCAGACTCTTTAGATGTTTTTCTGATTTACACCGGTCGTGAAATTCCAGTTTACGCAGATATTTTTGAACTTGTCACTGCAGTCATACACAAACTCAATGCCCGATTCAACCATGAGGTCAGATAGCCTAAAGCATCTACGGTTGTTGGTTCAAAGGATTTTTGCTCTTCCTTTCATTGTCACTATTAGGATATATCAATTGGTTATTTCACCGTGGATCGGACCTAAATGTCGGTTTACGCCGACCTGTTCCACTTACGGAATTGAAGCGTTCAAAAAATATGGTGTTTTAAAAGGGTTTTGGCTCACTATTAAACGGTTGTCGAGGTGTCATCCTTTCGGGGGTTCCGGTTTTGACCCTGTCCCATAAAAAATGGGTATGAAGTATCTGGAAATACCTTCATACCCATTTTACATTTTCATTGATCTTAGTGTTTGAATCTTTCGGAAATTTTTTTCCAGTCCACGACGTTCCAGAATGCGGCCAGATACTCTGCACGACGATTTTGATATTTCAGGTAGTAGGCATGTTCCCAAACATCCACACCGAGTAAGGGGGTTCCTTTTACTTCTGCAACATCCATCAACGGGTTATCCTGGTTTGGTGTGCTCGTGATGTCAAGCTTGCCATCTTTCAAAATGAGCCAAGCCCATCCGCTGCCGAACCTTGTCAAACCCGCGTTGTTGAATTTTTCTTTGAAGGCATCAAATGACCCGAAAGCACTATTGATCGCATCACCCAGTTCTCCTGTTGGGGTTCCACCTGCATTTGCTCCGAGGCTTTCCCAGAAGAATGTGTGGTTCCAGTGTCCGCCGCCATTATTTCTTACTGCCGGTGAAATACTCCCAGCAGCAGCGACTAATGCCTCTAGTGATTTATTTTCGTGTTCAGTTCCTACAATGGCCTTGTTGAGGTTATCCACGTAAGCCTGATGATGCTTGCCGTGATGGATCTGCATGGTCAGGGTGTCGATGTAGGGTTCAAGCGCATCATGGCTGTAAGGCAGTGGTGCTAAAGTAAATGGCATAATTGTTTTTTTTATAAAACAAAGTTACGGCCATTCGGTTCAACAGTAAGACAGCAAGGATTTTTTGGAGTATTTCAACTTTTGAGTTCTTTTTTTCATTTACGCTTGGTGCGGAAAAACTCCTTCATCAGCCATACCGCCTCTTCTTTCAGCACTCCCTTTGTCACTGAAGTTTTTGGGTGAAAGGGCCATGTATCTCCAGTCACCCTAAGATGACCGTTTTTGATATCTTCAGTTCCCCATACCACCCTTGCTATCTTGCTCCAGTACATAGCGCCTGTACACATGAGGCAAGGTTCAACAGTCACATAGAGGGTCGCTTCAGGAAGATACTTGGCTCCCAGACTGTTGAATGCGGATGTAAGCGCGATCATTTCGGCATGGGCAGATGAATCATTGAGTTTCTCCACCATGTTATACCCTCTGGCAATGACCCTGTCGCCGATGGTTATGATAGCACCCACCGGAACTTCCCCTTCATCGAACGCTTTTCGCGCTTCAGTGAGTGCGAGTTTCATGAAATGCTCGTCATTTAAGATCATTGCAGGATGGATATTTTAACGCAAATTTCAACAAACATTTTATTCATTGTAAGTTCAAGTGATAAGTGCAATGTTCATTGAGTAGATCTGGTTAGCAGATGTATCATTAAATTTTAAGATAGGCCTGTTGATAATGTTGTCCTCTACTCGCTGAACCTCCTGATCAGTTATAAAGGTAAGATCCGTTTTCTTTGGAAAGAACCTTCAGATAACACCAATTCTGTTTTCAACTGTTCCTTTATCCTGGCTGGTGTAAGGTCTTGTAAATTAGGTATCAACATCCAGCTTTTCAGATACCACTTTGTGCATGCTAAAAGCCTTGTCATGATCAGAAGTTACTGTTTTAAGCCAATGCTTATGTTTTTTATGGGTACGGTTTATTTCCCTGGTTACCTCTTCAGTGGACTTACTATTCACTTTTCTAATGGATGATTTTTTCAAAAGCGCTGTCTGCCATAACCTATAAAGCGCTTTTATGATACTTGCCCATCATCAGATCTATTTCAATATCTCCAAGGCTTTTTCTTTTGGACAATATGGCTGGGTGTTTTTCTATAGAAACCCTACCGATAATGGTACCACGACCATCCTTGAGTGCACCTCTTTTGCGTCTGCGCTTACCGTGTCGGAGATGCTGGGAAAGGGTCTTGTTAGCTAGATCAGCCTGCTTATTGTCTTGTTTCATTGCCCATATTTAGGCATAGATCGTTTCATGGCTCACAAACTGACCAAACTGTTCAATACCTTTTACCCGGATCTGTTCCGGAGAGTATTTTTCAGGGTAAGCCAGTACCGGCAAAAGTCTTTTAAATAGTCATCAAATAAAATTCGCTTTGCTTTATCATTATGCCGCTTGTCAGTTTTAAGTTGAGCAAGCTCGGCATTATAATGTCCGGCACCCCTGCCTCGTTTCGGAATATTTCTTATAAGTTCCCGGCTAATTGCGACAGGCGACCGGCCTAAAAGTTTGGTTCTTTCTTCTTGATTTTTGCCTGCTTGTAAATAACTTGAATTTAATAACTTTAATCTAAGCTGAGTCTCGGTAAAGATTTAGTCAGGGTAAACCAAATTTCATACTAACCAGTCAGATTTTTAGAAATTGGCCCTTACAAGCCATTTGCCGAAAATCGTTTGTCAATCAATTGCACTTATTAGTTCAACACCGTCTTTCATTAAATTATAACTTGACAAATTTGTTCAATTCGTAACTTAAGTGCATGTGTTTTTACAATGGCATAGATGTCAGCCGGGCGGAACATATTAAGCTGAAGCACATCCAGAAAGAGATCGGACAATTCCGGGAAGCCTTGCAACGCCCTATGCAGAGTGGATTTTCATACGCATCATGGCCTGTCATTAAACCCAAGGATAGCGGCAGTGATGTTAGTATAGTGCTTATGCACTGGGAATTCATCCCTTTCTATATCCGTACACAAGCAGATCTGCATCATTTCAGGCATGGTGGCATGAATCCGAAGACAGGTAAAAAAGATCCTCCACGCAACACGCTCAATGCCATAGGTGAAGAAATGCTTGAAAAGGTATCGTATAAACAGGCTGCAGTCAAGCGACGTTGTCTTGTTTTGTCATCCGGGTTTTATGAATGGCGACACCATACGCCAGCCGGTACCAAAAAAGATATTGCTTATCCCTATCATATTGTCCTTCCGGGACATGAATACTTTTTCATGGCCGGGATATGGCAACCATGGACAGATCAGGAAACCGGGGAGACGCTGGATACTTTCGCCATTGTGACGACCAGGGCGAACAAGCTCATGGAACAGGTTCACAATAAACGAAAGCGGATGCCGCTTATTTTGCCTGATGACCTTGCATGGGAGTGGATCCAGGAAGGCTTATCACCTGAGCGCATTCATCAGTTATGTGGTTATCAATATCCGTCGGAGAAAATGCATGCGTATACCATTCATAAAGATTTTCGGCAATCAGATGATCCTGCAGCAGGATGTGAGTACCTAGAACTTCCCCCTTTGGTGTGAATGTTTTTAGTCAAACGCGGATATATAATTTCTTTTTATCCATGATCCAACCGGCCGCCCAGCAAATGATCATGACCGATATTGCAAATGCCAATGATCCCCAGGCACCGGGAGCGATGTTTTGATAGAGTTTTTCATTGATGCCCTCATATAGTGGCTGTCCATTGTCATTTTTCCATGTCCACAGGCTAATGACAATCAGTTCAGACAGCAGATAAATGAATAGTGGATTTTTACCGAAGACCACAAAAAATTGCGTTCCTTTTTTCCAGTTGATGATCTCGATGGTATAAATGAGACCACCCAGGATCATCAAGGCCAATCCACTCGTATGCAAAACAAATGGGCTTGTCCATAGTTTTTTGTTGATGGGGAATGAGTGGTCCCATGCATATGCGATGAATAGCATACCGGCACCTGCGAGCATGATCTTCGCTACGGTTTCAAATGTATTGCCCTTGTCCCGGATCAGCATTCCTGCCTGATATCCTATGATCACATTGACAACTGAAGGGATAGTGCTTAGGATACCTTCAGGATCGAAAGCGATGCCTTCGCCGTGATACAGGTGAGACTCACCTAAAAGCCACTTGTCGACTTTTAGGACAAGGTTTCCGGTGAGCGTGTAATCGCCTCCCAAATTCAATATGATCCAATATCCAAATAGAAACAGGATGCTGGTGTTTATGACTTGTTTTTTTGATAGGAACCGGATCATCAAAGCTGCTATACCATAGCAAAGGCCTATTCGTTGCAATACACCTGGGATCCGGGTATTTGATAAAGGCGAAAGACTCCATTCCCCTGCTTCGGTTATCTTAAAAAATGGAAACCAGTAGAGCAGGAATCCCAGCAAGAAGATGATCGATGTACGTTTTAGGATCTTCCAGATCACAATTTTATTCGATAGCGGATCGAATTTCATCATGGTGAATGCCATTGCATTTCCAACGACGAACAGGAATGTTGGGAATACGAGATCTGTGGGTGTGAAACCATGCCAAGATGCGTGTTGTAAGGGTGCAAACGGATTTGCACCCGACCCTGCGCTATTGACGATGATCATGAAGCAAACGGTCATACCCCTTAGTACGTCAAGGGCAAGATACCTTGGAGAGGATTTAAGCGTCATGCCACAATATAAGAAATATGCGATGATGTGAAATATCCATAGGAGCTGAACATTTTACGTAAGCACTGGTGTTCATTGTTTTATTTTACAGGAATTTGGTTGCTATTCAGAGGTTTAAACCATCTATATTCACTTTTGTGATCAACCATTGGTTTTTTTTCTTCAAGTGAAATTCCACCATCCATTCTCCCTTTATGATCGAGCAAAGTTCATCGTTGCATAATGCCGTTGTGTGGCGGCCGGTGATCCTGCATTTATCTTTCAGCATGACTGTTTTTGTGGTTTCTGATGAAATACAAACGATGTCAGCGTATGCTGATTTGAATTCGAATATTTTTTTTCGCAGTGCCTGATCATTTAAGCCTTTTGTGCCATTCAGTTGCATAGGTCGTCCGGCGGGGAACATATGCATAAGATTCTTTTTTTGCAGGATCAGTTTGATGCAATATTCGTTCGCCATCCTTTCATTTTCGGTCGATTGGTCAGGGTGAAATTCATCATAAACAAAACAGTGTAATCCGGGAGAGTCATACCCGGTCAATTGCACTTTAAGGAATTCACCAGAGAGAAACTCGTAGAGGGTTTCGGCGGGTATATTATTTCGGATGGTCGATAGGTGTATATTATGTTCGTTCAATCTGCGGAGCATGCTGTTTATCTCGGTTGGCAGTTCTTCCGGCTTAATGTCGCGGAGGGGTTTTATATCAGTAGGGCGTCCTAATTTTTCAAAAATTGTTTGTGTTTTTTTTGCAATGGGTATATTATCCAGTGCCAGCAGTTGTTTGTAAAAAGTGTAGTCCCTTGATCGGTGTTGTTTCTCTGAAGTACTTTTTTTTGTAGAACTGTCCTCATGTTCCTGCATGAGCCTTGTTTTTATGAAATCATTTTCGTTCTTCATGATACCGGCGATCGAGTCCTTGTGTGGGTTGGTTTGTGACATATGTTTATATTTTCATAAATATCACTTACCATCAGGCCGATGCGTGGAGGAAACAACCGAATGCAAAGGTTATTTTACCCCATTTTGGATGGGTAAAACATGGAATGTATAGCAGAAATTACGGCTGGCTATGATCATCTCAAGGGTGAAATGGGAATACATTCACCATTTCCGACTGAGCACCTTGGTATTCTTCCTTTATCAGTACCAGGCTGTGCACCATGAAATCGGTCTGTAAAATTATTTCGTCGATGCGTTTTTGCCGGATATCTGGTGCTTGCTTATCTTCTCCTTCTATAATGCTGCAATATGGCGAACGATGCCAGATGACCTTGTCTTTTCCGCATGAATGCAGGTATTCATCCATGATCACAGCCAGACTTTCTGTTAGTTTTGTCAGTGCACCCTGATCCATGACCTTCAGGAGCCATCCTCCTGTCGGGTGTACGCAAGGGCCTTTCACTTCAATCCTGAATCTTTGTTGCATACGGCAGACTCTTTGTACCCAACGGATCAGCGTATCCTCCATGGCTTCCCTTCCGCGGAATGTGCCCAGGCTTATATATGGCGATCCCATTTTTCCGGCCGCTTTTGCCGATCCGTGCTGGAGGTTTGCTGCCAGCTGCCTGACCTTCTCCCCGCCGTCTCCTTCGGGGAAAAGGACCAGGCTATATTCCCATTCCCGCCACGCAGGCTCATCTGATTGTTGCAATATTTGTTTCAGTGACCGGTGTTCTGTCATCATTCCAACCATGTGAAATAAATTTCTATGATCAATACTTTAGCATGAAATTACTAAATAATTTAGCAGATTCAAAATATTATCTATGGAAGGGGAAATTTTTTTCGGGGCTGCTTACCGCGGCAGCAAACAGTACACGCAGCATCAGGTGCGTACAGCGTCGGCCACGGGATTTGGTGCGGCGACCGATGACTATGCGGAGCGTGGCATTGACCTCAACGAGCAGTTGGTGCGCAACAAGCCAGCGACCTTTTTCATGCGTGTCAGTGGAGATGCGATGGTTGGTGCGGGCATATTTGACGGGGATGTGGTGATTGTAGACCGAAGCCTGAAGCCTTCCAATGGCAAGGTGGTGATTGCCACGTTGAACGGGGAGATGCTGATCCGTCGATTTGAGCGGACACTGAACAAGATGCGGTTGGTGCCGGAGACGCCGAAGTTGGCGCCGATCGATGTCGACCTTGGGGCGGAGTTTTCGGTTTGGGGTGTTGTCACCTATGTGATTCATGCTTTGTGAACCGGTTTTTCCTGTTTTGTGGTATGTTTTTTTGCGGGTCAGATGGTTTCCTGTCTTTCCTTATCTCTTTGTCATGCATGTGTTAAATGTGAAATAAAATGAATGGAATCGTTGATTGCAACAGTTTTTATTGCTCTTGTGAGCGGCTATTCCGGCCGGATCTTTGGGACCGGCCGGTGGTGGTGTTGAGCAACAACGATGGTTGCATCATTTCGCGAACGGATGAGGCTAAATCTATCGGCGTTGATATGGCCGTGCCCTACTACCAGTGTCGCGAGGTGATGGAGCGTCATGGGGTATCCGTTTTCTCCTCCAATTATCATCTTTATGGTGATATGAGTATGCGGGTGATGGATACCCTCAGGTTCCTTATGGACGATGAGGATGGAGGGCATGAGCGGGTGGAGGTTTATTCGGTGGATGAGGCTTTCCTTGACATGCGTCATATCCCTGCCGGGCAGCTGCATGACTTTTCGCTTCGTTTGCGCACGGTGGTGGAGGATTGGACAGGCATACGGGTATCGGTGGGGGTGGCGTCTACCAAGTTGTTGAGTAAGGTGGCCAACAAGCTGGCAAAAAAGGAAAAGGTAAAGACCAACTGTGTCATGGTGCTCGACACGGATGATGCTGTATTTGAAGCATTGCAGCGCACGGAAGTGGGGGATCTTTGGGGTATTGGTCGCCGTTATGCCACAAAGCTCCGGGATCATTACGGGATACAGAATGCCTGGCAACTGCGTCAGATGCCGGAGGAATGGGCCCGGAAGAATCTTGGTGGCGTGGTGGGGGTGCGGTTGATAAAGGAACTCCGGGGTGAGCCTTGCATTGAGATGAAAGATCCTCTTGAACAAAAGAAGATGATCGCCACGACCCGAATGTTTGGAACTCCTGTCTACGACTTGCAGCCATTGAAGGAGGCTGTTGCGACGTATACCGCGAGGGCTGCGGAAAAACTAAGGCGGCAGTGTTCGGCGGCGGGGTCGGTGGATGTGTTCGTGGTGACGAGTGGCGATGCGTCAGGACAATACGAGTATGATCCGCGCAGTGATCATCGCTACAGCATTCTTCCCAATCCTTCCTCCGTCACGCATGAACTCATGCAGTATATCCTGCCTTTGGTGGAACAGCTCTACCGTCCGGGCATGAAGTATCTGAAGGCAGGCGTGATACTTGGACGGCTGGTTCCTGAGGGTGCCATCCAGGGAAATCTTTTTGTGCCGGCTCCGGAGAACCGTAATGGGGCACTCATGGAGGCGATGGACAACCTCAATTTCAGCATGCGTGACGATGTTGTGAAGTATCTCGCATCCGGACTGACAAGGAACTGGAAAATGCGCCAGGAGCTGCGAAGCAGACGGTTCACAACGCGCTGGGGGGAACTCCATGAGGTGAAGTGAGGGGCTGAAGGTTAACGCCTCAAAACTGTGGGAAACGCTGAAGTGGGTCTATTCCTTCGGCTTCAGCGTTTCTGTATCCGGAGGGCGATCAGCGATGATGGATCTTGTAGCGTGTAGAAAAAGTCTTTGTATGGTCGGGTTCCAGCACTACCAGCCCGATGCGGTTATTGAAAGCATCCGGTGGGGCGCTGAGGTTTTCGATGGCGATGCTGCGGCGGTGAGGTGGTGTGTAGATCTGGAGGTATGGATATGAATGGTCGGGATGCAGGGTCACCGATATCCCGGAGGCTGGATGGCTGAGGGTACATAACGGTTCCGGCTGACCGAAATCCAGCAGGTATCCATTATCGAGGGATGTGTCGCCGATCCGTTCGGCCACTGACCATCTGGTGTTAGGGGTAGTCTTTCCCGTGGGTATGATTTGTTCGTCGTATTCGAGTATGTCCGATGCATGGAATGCCAGCATCAGGTCGTTGATGGTGTCACCGATCCTGAAATACGGATGCCATCCGTCAGCCACGGGGATAAGGGATCCTGAGCGGTTGTGGATGGCTGTCGTCAAGAGCAGTTCATTGTCTTCCTGCAGCCGATAGCGAATGTAGCAGTCGAACGGGAAGGGGTATCCGGGTATGTCACCCTTGTAAGTATGACGGAGTTCAAGCTCGGCATAGTCAAGGTGGATCACTTCTTCAATCACTTCGAACGCGGCATCGTAGATAAGTCCATGGATGGCGGCACCATCAAGGCTGAATTTCTCCAGTGTATAGTCATGACCCTGCCAATGGTACCTGCCATCTCTGATGCGGCAAACGTAGGGGGCTAGCTTGGCACTCTGGAAACCTTTTTCCATTCGCTCCCGAAAGTCTGCTGCATCATTGAATCCATCGATCACATCGGTCTGTTCACCATCATGATGGATGCTGAAGCTGTTGAGGATCGCGCCGAAAGCCGGGATGATGATGGCGGAGGTGCCGGTAAGGGTGTCTGAGAGTCGGATCTGGTGCCAGCCTTTCTCATGGTGATGGGTGATCGCGAAGCGCATATGGTTCGTTTTAAAGGTATTTGATACGACAAAGTTAAATCTCAGTTTCCTGATGGAATCAGACCCTGATGTATATCATTTTTCGATCCAACCAACGACAAATAAGCCAGAATAGAAGGATATGAAAGATGGCGTAGAGGAGTGAGCCGTTCATTTGTCCGAATGTGGGCGAGAAGAAATGCTCATACGCCCAGTTGCCGAGTCCTCTGAAAACGGGTTTCCCGTCTTTCATGCCATCTGCGATGCGGAATAGTCCGTATGTTTTGGCCACTACTCCGCTCAGTACGAAGATGAACAGCGGGTTTTTGCCGAAGACATCGAAGAACCGGCTCCAGAAGCCCGTGATCTTGCGGAATTCGATCAGGTACATCATAACCCCCAGTACGGACATCGCCAATCCGGTGGTGTAGAGCACATAGGAGCTTGTCCATATTTTCTTATTGATGGGGAAGGAGAGGTCCCAGCATAGACCAGCGAAGATCAGCAGCAAGGCTGCTACGAAGAGGTTGGCAAGCATCTCCCATGTCTTTCCTTTTTGCATGATGTAATTGCCTGCGAGGTAACCCGATAAGACTTGTACGATTGACGGGATCGTGCTCATGATTCCCTCGGGATCAAAAGGTACACCCTCTCCGCGGTAGAGGTGATCTTCTCCCAGTATCCATTTATCGACAGCGGTACCGAAATAGCCATTGAGGCTGTAAGGGTCGGAGGGGTCTCCGAAACCCAGGCATAGCAACCAGTAAGCCAGTAGCAGGATCGATCCTGCAATAAAAGCACCTTTGGCTTTCAGGAAGTATACGAGCAGGGAGGCGAAGAAGTAACTCAGTGCGATGCGTTGCAGCACGCCAAGGATGCGGAGTTTATCGAAAGTCTTCATAACAATTTGTCCGTCAGTGTCGTACCGGACGAATGGGTACCAGTTCAATGCCAGTCCGATCAGAAAAATCAGCAGGAATCGGCGTGTCACCTTTTTCCAGAATGCGGTCGGCCCGGCGGCCTCCAGGCGTGGCATGACAAAGGCCATGGCATTGCCAACGGCAAAAAGGAAGAAGGGGAATACCAGGTCGGTGGGCGTCACACCGTGCCATTGGGCATGTGCTAGCGGGCTGTAGATATGCGACCAGCTGCCGGGTGTATTCACCAGGATCATGAGGGCCACGGTCATGCCTCTGAATACATCGAGTGAATGAAAGCGACTTTGCATTTTTTTATTTGTTTTAATTGTCAGCCTCGTCTAAAAATTTATAATTTATTGATTATCAATTAATAATAATCGATTTTTGAATGGTATCTATCGCTGCTCGTTCAAAACATGTGATTGCCTATTTGAAAGCATTATCAGAATGCTAATCTTTGTTGCTGACGGGTGGATTTTGAATATTTGATTTTTGCGGTGATCCGAGAAATCAAGGTACAATAGAAAATCATGAAATCCGTTTTGTGATGGTCAGTCAGTCCTCTGGTTTAATGGCTAGGCGGCTGCCAGTACGAAAAACCTGGATGAAAGTGTTAGTTGTAAGGGTTATTTTTTAAGTGATACAGAAGATTTCAAACATACGATGGACTCCGGATCGAAACAACATGAAGAGGACTGGGATATGGTCATAGAGCCAAAGGCCAGTATATTCTCCTTAAATCTCAAAGAGGTATGGCACCATGGTTATCTGCTGACGATGTTTGTCAAGCGGGACGTGGTGGCGGTGTATAAGCAGACCATATTGGGTCCTTTGTGGTTTTTTATTCAGCCACTGCTAACGACAGTGACCTTCACCATTGTTTTCGGCAACATTGCCAAGATCTCGACAGATGGTCTGCCGCAGGTGCTTTTTTACATGGCCGGCATTACGATATGGAACTATTTTTCTGAAAGTCTGACGAACACGAGCAATACGTTCACCACGAATGCCAATATTTTCGGGAAGGTTTATTTCCCCAGGCTGGTGATGCC
Source organism: Chitinophagaceae bacterium (assembly GCA_044361845.1). Lineage (GTDB taxonomy): Bacteria > Bacteroidota > Bacteroidia > Chitinophagales > Chitinophagaceae > Pollutibacter. The sequence goes on from JBIKIB010000003.1 coordinate 27,880, forward strand.
GCTCTCAAAGGTTATTTCGGGTCTTTTGAAGTTCGGGATACAGTATTTGCTCTTCATTGTTTTCCTGTTTTATTTTCTTTATAAAGGTGCGGATATCCATCCTGATCCACTCGGCATATTGATTGTGACACCCATTGTGATCATTGTCATGGCTGGTCTGGGTTTGGGGCTTGGATTGATACTTTCTTCCCTTACGACCAAGTACCGTGACCTTGTTTTCCTGATCACGTTCGGCATCCAGCTGTTGATGTACGCGACTCCGGTGATCTACCCCCTTTCATCCATGGGTGATAAGTTCCGGTGGCTCATCGAGGCGAATCCTTTGTCGTGGCTAGTGGAAGCTTTCCGGAAGGTCTACCTTGGAGAGGGTCAGTTAAGTGTGATGGGGTTGCTCTATAGTTTCACATTCATGAGTGTCATACTAGTATTGGGCGTATTGATATTCAACAGGGTTGAGAAAACATTCATGGACACAGTATAGCATATGAGATCAGTCATTCGTGTAGAAAATATCAGTAAGCAATATCGCCTTGGGTTGGTCGGTACGGGTACGTTGAGTCATGACCTGAATCGTTGGTGGCATCGGTTGCGGGGGAAAGAGGATCCGTATCTGAAGATCGGCGAGGTGAATGATCGTTCTCAAAAGGGTCAGAGTGATTATGTCTGGGCGTTGCGGGACATAAATTTCGAGGTCAACAAGGGAGAGGTGCTTGGGATCATCGGCAGGAATGGGGCAGGAAAGAGCACGCTGCTCAAAGTCCTCAGCCGCACGACATCCCCATCGATAGGAAAGATCAAGGTCAAGGGACGTGTTGCCAGTTTGCTGGAGGTTGGGACCGGGTTTCATCCGGAACTTACCGGTAAGGAGAACATCTATCTGAATGGAGCGATTTTGGGGATGTCGAAGCATGAGATCACCCGGAAATTCGACGAGATCGTCGACTTTGCAGGAGTGGAGAGGTACATTGACACACCGGTGAAGCGCTATAGCAGTGGTATGTATGTGCGGCTTGCTTTTGGTGTTGCGGCTCATTTGGAAAGTGAGATCCTGATCGTGGATGAGGTGCTTGCGGTAGGCGATATTGAGTTCCAGAAGAAGTCATTGGGCAAGATGGGAGAGGTGAGTCGCAGCGAAGGCAAGACGGTTCTTTTTGTGAGCCACAACATGACTTCTATCGGGTCGTTATGCAATAAGCTGCTGGTGATGAAGAACGGGCAGATTGACTATAACGGGGGCGTTAAAGAGGGTCTAAATTATTACATCAATCATATGCAGAGTGTGGTGGATGCCACAGATCTGAAGGATATCCTATTGAAGCTGCCGGAGGATGAATATTTCGAGTTGCTGGATTTCGATCTTGTGCAGGACCACTCTGATGGTGTGGTTTTTCTCAGCAACAGAGCGATAAAAGTTGTTTTCAAGTATCGGATAAAGAAAGGCATTTCCGGGTTACGGGTGGGTTTCGATTTCATTGAGAAGAAGAGTGAGATCACCTTGTTCACGATTTTCCACGACGACTCTTACACCAGTATTGAACCCTGGAAAGAGGGGGTATATACTTCGCAGGCCACGATCGATGAGAATCTACTTCGGGAGGGATCATTCATGATCAATATTGCCGTTTGCATACACAATGTACGTTGGATCATCAACGGGCAGGTGAAAGTCCCCCTTGAGGTCAGGAATATTGAAGGGATCACGCCCATCTACGGGTTTGAGAAGCGCCCTGGATTTCTATTGCCAAAGATCAGCTGGGTGAATTCAAGCTGCTGATCAGAGATTTTTTCTGAGACAATCCTATTTTAGCTTGTTGTTTTGCAAGCTGTGAATCCTCCGTTGTGATACGTTGGTGGCAGTTTACTGCGGTGACATTGGTATGTCTTTATTTGAGGCAAAGTGGTAAAAAAGGCCAATATTTGCTTTGATTTAGATTCAATATCATGAAACGCTGAGTCATGGCAAATTCCTTTTTTATCCATCCCAGTTCCATTGTAGATGATGGGGCAGTTATTGGTGCCGGCACTAAGGTCTGGCATTTTTCGCATATCATGGCAGCAGCGGTGATCGGTGAGCGTTGCAACATCGGCCAGAATGTATTCATTGACAACAGGGTCCAGATCGGCGATGGGGTCAAGATCCAAAACAACGTCTCGGTTTATGGTGGTGTTATTGTGGAGGACGATTGTTTTTTGGGTCCTTCCATGGTATTCACGAATGTGATCAATCCCCGGAGTTTTGTGGAAAGGAAAACAGAATTCAGGTCGACATACCTTCGAAGGGGTTGTACGATCGGAGCGAATGCCACCATAGTTTGTGGGGTGGAGATCGGTCGTTATGCGCTAGTAGGTGCCGGATGCGTGATCATCAGGGATGTTCCGGAATATGCGATGATGGTTGGGAATCCCGCCCGGCAGATCGGTTGGATCAGCAGAACCGGCGAAAAGTTGCATTTTGACCCGGATGGCATGGCAAGGTGTGCGTCTGAGGGAAAGACCTATCACCTGAAAGGCGGCAGGCTGAGTGAATCGGACTAAACCTTTTTGTCTGGTCGCTTTCATCAATTATCTTCTCTCGTCATATGATTCCCTTATTATTTTTCTTTCTGTAGAGATCCACAACGGGTTAAAATTTTACGCTATACGACCGTGGGAGATCCTTCTGGAATGTTATGGGGAACTACTTTAGGAAAGTCGATAAATGTATTGATTATCAGGTCTTAAACTTTTCCTGTACACAGTTTTCGGTATAAATAACAGGGGTTGCTGAATGGTAAAAACACTATATTTGCGCGAAGTTTTAATGATCTTATATCTGACCAACAAACATCCCTTTCTGATCAGCAAAATCCGCATTGGAGTAGCGTAATGTGATGTCCATCGTCGTGGCAGTGGGATTATAGTGTGTGGTTCAGAATATATTTAATATTTCAAAACAGCCACCCGACAGTGTTGTGATGGGACTGAGGTGGCGAAGCTATATCAGAAATGACTGTAAAAAAGAACTGGTACGCCATTTACACTAAGCCCAGGTGGGAGAAGAAAGTGCATGGCTTGCTTTTAGCTGAGGGGTTAGAGGCGTATTGTCCTTTGAACAAGGTGAAGAAGCAGTGGAGTGACCGTGTCAAGGTGGTGGAAGAGCCGTTGTTCAAGTCATATGTTTTTGTGCATGTTTTTCCGAAGGATCAGACGCAGGTTCGGATGGTGACTGGTGTATTGAATTACGTGTATTGGCTGGGGAAGCCAGCCATCATCAAGGACAAGGAGATTGAGGATATTCGGCGGTTCATGAATGAATATCAGGATGTGAAGCTTGAGTCATTGGAATTGAGGCCAAACTCCAAGGTGGTGATCCGTGGTGGGGTGTTGATGGACAAGGAGGCTACGATATTGCGTGTACTGCACCACACGGTGGAGGTTGTCATTGAGAGTCTTGGATACAAGCTGGTGGCACAGGTGGAGAAAAAAAATCTAATACCAAAACAGGATTAATATGGTTACTATCCTATTCCCGTGTGCTTCAAGATGGTTATGTAAGGGTTTCCTGTTGTTTATGATGGTTTTTTCCATTGGTGGATTTTCTTCCTGTCTTGTTTCAAAGCCGGTGAGGTATTTTGAGGGTTTGACGGATTCAACCATGATGCAGAATATTGAGATACCGGATCAGTTTATCCAGAAGGGGGATATTTTGAGTATCAGATTTCATAGCGATAATTCGGCTGCTACGCTCATATACAATCAGGCAGGTGGATCAAGTGATGCCATATCCATGCGGCCTGTCCCGGGAAATGAATTACCTGCTTCGACATCTGGAGGTGGTTATCTGGTGGATAATATCGGGAAGATCCGGATGCATGCCATGGGTGAGATTTTCGTGGAAGGGTTGACAACGAAGCAGTTGGAGGAGTTGTTGATCCGAAAAATTTCGGAAATGGGTGTTTTGACAAATCCTTATTGTGTGATCAGGTTCAGTAATTTTAAGATCACTATATTAGGGGAG
>JBIKIB010000450.1:0-3005 GCA_044361845.1 Chitinophagaceae bacterium
TATATTGCATCATCAATTCAAGACCCCGATGTATCCCAACCTATACCATTTTCTGAAAGACGTCTTCGGAGGGGAACCCCCGTCATTCACACAGTACGTCAATTCCTTTGGGTTTTTCGTCGCAATGGCATTTGTCATATCCGGACTCATCCTGACGCGGGAACTCACCCGAAAGGAAAAGCAGGGTTTGCTTTCGCCTAAGGAAGAGCTTGTCATGGTCGGAGAGCCCGCCAGCTGGGCCACCCTTATCGGGAATTTTCTCTTTGGCTTCATAGTGGGTTATAAGATCATCGGTGCTTTCATCAACGGAGGGGAGGAGAATCCCCAGGAGTATATCTTCTCCTCACGCGGCAGCTGGGCCGGTGGGATCATCTTGGCGGCAATTTTCGCCGGACTTAAATACTACGAAAAGAAAAAAGAAGCCCTTGCCAAGCCGGAAAAACGAAAGGTGCGCATCTGGCCGCATGAACGCGTGGCGGATATCATTGTGCTTGGAGCCATCGGTGGCTTCCTTGGTGCAAAGATCTTCGATAACCTCGAAAACTGGGATCGCTTCATTCAGGACCCCATCGCAAACCTGCTGGCACCCAGCGGACTGACTTTCTACGGCGGGCTTATCGTTGCGGCGGCCGCCATCCTTTATTTCGCCCATCGCAAAGGCATCAACCTCTACCACCTTGTGGATGCTACCGCTCCGGTATTGATGATCGCGTATGCCGTCGGACGCATCGGATGTCAGGTTTCAGGGGATGGTGACTGGGGTATTTTCAACACGGCCTATATGCTCGACACGGATGGCGCGATCGTTCGTGCCGAGGGTGACCGCTTCAGCCAGACCCTTCAGGAGAATCCCGCATACGCACAATACCTGACCTCTGAATTCGGCAACGTGGAGAATATACCCAAGGCTCATTTCGAGGGACCTTCCTTCCTCCCCAACTGGTTATTCGCATACAATTACCCCCATAACGTGAACGAAGTTGGGTCGCCCATTCCCGGCTGCGAAGGGAATTACTGCGCACAGCTCAACCCCCTGGTATTCCCCACACCCCTCTATGAGATCATCGCCTGCACCCTGCTGTTCATCCTGCTTTGGAGCCTTAGAAAAATCATAAAAGTGCCCGGCAGACTGTTTGCTTTATACCTCATATTCAATGGGATAGAACGATTTGCTATAGAAAAAATACGGGTCAATTCAACCTACTCCATCTTCGGATTTCATCCGACACAGGCGGAGTTGATATCCACCATGCTCGTGGTTTTCGGTATGTTCCTATGGTGGAACCAGGGAAGGAAACAATCCACGGCAAAGGCCGTTAAGCCTTCCTGAGTGGCCAGCGGTCCGATCCGCCAATGACTGACTTTCCGTATTTTTGTTGAGATCCCTAAGCTAAATTTCTACATATGCCATCATGCGACATCGTATCAAAAGTCGACGGACAGCTACTCGACAATGCCGTCAATGTCACCCGAAAGGAAATCACGAATCGCTTCGATTTCAAGGACACCCCCGTGGAAATAGACTTCAATAAGAAGGAGTACCTCCTGACTTTGTCCACTTCCGATGACATGAAGATGGGGCAACTCATTGATGTACTCATCAACCGCGCCAACAAGCAGGGGATCTCTCCCGATGCATTCGACCTGTCGAAAGAACCCTACCCGAGCGGAAAGGTCGTGAAGCAGGAGGTTTCTGTCCGCAACGGCCTCAAGCAAGAGGATGCGAAAAAGATCGTCAAGATCATAAAAGAGTCCGGTCTCAAGGTGCAGGTGCAGATCATGGATGATATGGTTCGCGTCACCGGAAAGAAGATCGACGACCTTCAGGAAGTCATCCGCATCTGCCGGCAAGCCGACATCGGCATCCCCCTGCAATATGAGAATATGAGGAGCTGATACTTTCTCAAAATCATTTGCTCGGATGAAAGGGTTTCCATAATTTCGCAATCTCTTTAAACGACGCCATGGCAAAATCCATGCGGCCTTAAAATCAATAATAATGAAACAAGGTATCCACCCGGCCAACTACCGTTTAGTTGTTTTCAAGGACATGAGTAATGGTCACACATTCATCACCCGTTCCTGCGCGGCTTCCAAAGAGACCATCAAATGGGAAGACGGCAACGAATATCCGGTGATCAAGATGGAGATCTCTAATATGTCACATCCCTTCTTCACAGGCCAGAACATCCTTGTGGACACTGCAGGTCGTATCGATAAGTTCAAGAAGAAGTACGCTAAGAAGGCCTAATGCCGCTGATCATACTCGAACCCTCCCGAAACGGAGGGTTTTTCTTTTTCAACCCTGCCGGGCTTCGCTTGCAAAGCGCTGCTTCGCATCCTTAAGTCCCTGGTCGCTTTTTTACCGTGCCGATATAAGTTTTGTAGTAGTTTTATCCCTGTCACATTTCCCTGTACATGGACCTGTCACCACTCGATATCGTTCCCCGGCTTCATCCGTTCACCGCCATCAGGCCGGTAGGTGACCTTCGCATTGGTATTCTCACCATTCGCGAGAAATGGGAGGCGATATTCAGTCGGCCGGTTCGGCCGGAGGAAATGCACGCCGGCATCATTCCCGGCGATTGGTCTGTGTTGCACGACGTTCCAAATGGCATCATTCAGGCAGACCATCGTCGGCTTGACCGTCCCTGGCAGATGCCATCCATGAATGCATGGGCCATCACCCGGGATTACAACCTCGTCACCAGGGAACGGGAGTCGAATCCCATACCTGACACCGTGCAGACGACCAATCGTGGCTATATTTTCGTGGAAGACGGCGCACGGTTCGAACACTGCACCATCAATGCATCAGACGGACCTGTCTACATCGGAAAGAACGTACTGGTCATGGATGGTGCCATGCTGCGGGGACCCCTTGCGGTTTGTGAGGGTGCCGTGGTGAAGATGGGTGCCGCAATCTATGGCGGAACCACCATCGGAAAGCATTGCATCGTCGGCGGAGAAGTGAAGAACAGCATCCTCATGGATTTTTCCAACAA
>JBIKIB010000451.1:0-3001 GCA_044361845.1 Chitinophagaceae bacterium
GCTGTAGCACCCTCACCAAACACAACCACCCCACACCGTCATCCTGAGCGAAGCGAAGGACCTGGACTTTTGTTGTTGCCCTCTCTGCCCACACAACCACCCCACACCGTCATCCTGAGCGAAGCGAAGGACCTGGACTTTTGCTGTTGTCCTTCATTCATCGACGTTTTCAATACAAATATCCAGGTCCTTCGCTTCGCTCAGGATGACAATGGAGAGTGGTTTAACCTATGGAAAGAGATCGGTTGCAGCTTGACAAATGATCATACTTCCGCTCCCCACCACTTCCATCAAACATAGTTCGTCCTGAGTAATTTGAACGCCCATGCGCACTGGGTGAATCCTAAAAGAAGATGGATAACAAGAAAACCGGCGACAACCAATTATTAAACTCCACAACTCTAACCCATCAAATATTTCCGATAGGAGACACATGATCTGAACTTAAAATATGTTAAAATCACATAATTACCGGATGACGGAATGGTATGTAAATGGATGAACTGTCGTATCCAAAAAATGTGGACATTTGTCTATCCCCATCTTTCATTTTCACGTTACAAAATGGTAAAAACTCCCATTATGCGCATATTTATATCAACAGCCATGTTATTCCTGCTTCTGTCCTGCAGTGAGGAAAAGCAAGAAAAGGGAAAAGCTGACACTATGGAAACCGCCGGTGCAGTGATGTATCACAATGGAGACATCCTTACTATGGCAGGTGATTCCGCAGCATATGCAGAAGCCCTTGTTGTGAAAAATGGCAGGATCCTGTATGTGGGGAAGATGGATGAAGCAATGAAAATAGCCGGATCAGGACACGCGATGGTCGACCTCAAGGGAGGAACCATGATACCGGGTTTCATCGACGCACACAGTCACCTGATCAACTATGCAGATGCCACCTTGCAAGCCGACCTGAACCCACCGCCCATCGGCCAAGTGGAAAGCATCCGGGATATCATCGCCACAGTGAAATCGCTCAAGGAAAAGACAGGCGCAGGGGATACCGGAATACTCATAGGGTATGGCTATGATGCAGACATGCTGAAGGAAAAACGACATCCCAATGCCGCCGACCTTGATTCGGTATTTCCTGATAATCCTGTGATCCTGAAACACGCTTCAGGTCATATGCTTGTAGCCAATACGGCAGCCCTGAAAATGGCAGGTGTAAGCGCCGCCACCAAAGATCCACAGGGAGGCACCATCATCCGAAAAAAGGGCTCGCAGGAACCGGATGGCCTTGTCCAGGAACAGGCCATGATCGCTTTTGTACCAATGATGAACAAACCGCTTGCATGGGATGTGGAAATGAAGAAGTTGAAGGATGCCCAGGATCACTACGCCAGCTGTGGGGTCACCACGGCCGCTGAGCATCTGGCGATTCCTGAAAAAGTCATTCTGCTGGAAAAAGCTGCTGCAGAAAAACAATTATACATCGATATGATGGTCACCCCGGGTTTCATGATGGCCGAAGAACTGCTCGGAACCGGACGCATCAAATGGCGGGAATACAGCAACCACCTCAACTTCGTGGGACTTAAAATGGCCGTGGACGGATCCCCGCAAGGGAAAACCGCCTACCTGACAAAACCCTATCTGACTCAAGTACCCGGTTGCACGAAGGACTGCCGCGGCTTCTCAAATATGACCCAGGATCAGGTGGATCAGCTCATACTCGCCTGCTACAAGAATAACGTACAGCTCTATTCACACTGCAACGGCGATGCCGCTATTGACATGATGATAAAGGGACATGAAAATGCCATTCGGGTGTTGAATGATAGTATTTCTGACCGTCGTACGGTCATCATACACTCACAGATCATGCGGCCTGACCAACTGGATAAATACAAAAAACATCACATGATCCCCTCTTTCTTCACCAACCACACTTTCTACTGGGGTGATGTACACCTCGCAAATCTCGGCAAAGAAAGAGGCGGATATATTAGCCCGATGCGGGCCGCGATCGATAAAGGCCTTATCGCCACCAACCATACCGACTTCATTGTAACGCCACTTGACCAGCTTTTCCTGCTCTGGACCTCCGTGAACAGGCTCTCCCGCACCGGGCAGACCGTAGGCAATGACCAGCGCATCACAGCCTATGAGGGCCTGCGTGCACTGACGGCCAATGGTGCATACGAATATTTTGAAGAGAAATCCAAAGGCACCCTTGAAGCCGGCAAACTCGCCGATCTTGTCATCCTTGATAAAAATCCACTTAAAGTGGATCCAACCAGGATCCGTGACATCAAAGTCCTGGAAACGATCAAAGAAGGTAAAACAATTTACAAGAAATAAATCCGATCATTTTCATGAATGATCGGATAATGCAGTGGGCTGATCTTTGAATGAAAAAATTCACCAGCCAATAAAATAAATATAAAGCCAGATGACATCGAAACATGGTTGTCATCTGGCTTTTCGTTTGAACAATCAAAAACATGAAGCGACATACCCTAAGATCCATTATTGAACCATGCAATTGAACCTACCACACTTGTCAGATATTGAACCACCGATATCACCATATACAGCCGGTAAAACACCCATGCGCCCTCCACCAATACCCTAACAGAAAATCAACCCCCAATGGAACGGATTGATTCTATCATCTATTCTAAGAAGATTCATATCATGATGCCGTACATGAACCTAAGTGTCAAAAAAATTTCTTTTAGTTAAGGCATACTACCATGAATTGAAGGCTGGCATGCCCTTCAGATCGTGTATCGAAATGACAGAAAAATGAACTCGATATCATTTACCGAGCGTTGTTCGCATACCAGCGATCACTGCCATTGACAACCCGAACCGCTCCGCCACTACTCTGTCGGATGCCTCAGGATGCAGTACCAGATATTGTAGCGCGGAAACTGTCCTGTCGACACCCTGTTCCATCCCTTGCTGCAGTCCCTGTTCCATGCCTTGCTGTACACCCTGTTCCATCCCTTGCTGTACACCCTGCTCCCTACCCTCTTCCACACCGAGC
>JBIKIB010000113.1:0-10120 GCA_044361845.1 Chitinophagaceae bacterium
CATCGTCAAGCGTTGCCACGCTGACACCGCTGTTGCCAACTTTACCGAAAATATCCGGACGATGCGCAGGATCTTCACCATAGAGTGTGACAGAGTCGAATGCGGTGGAAAGCCGCTTTGCGGACTGCCCTTGCGAGACATAATGAAACCTCCTGTTCGTCCGCTCGGGACCACCTTCTCCAGCGAACATACGCGTGGGATCCTCCCCTTCACGTTTCAGTGGAAACACACCCGAAGTGTATGGAAAAAATCCGGGAGCGTTCTCCTGCATCTGCCAGCGGAGGATATCACCCCAGTCACGGAAACGCGGAAGGATCACCTTGCGGATTCGGATACCCGAAAGACTGGTGAAAGTCATCGGCTGCCGGATGATCTTGCCGCGAACATGATATTCATATTGATCCTTCCGGTATTCCGCGAGCCGTTGCGGCCATGCTTCGACGAGCATCCGACTTTCGGATGGCAACTTGTCTGAAATCGACCTGACTTCAGCAGCGATCCTTTCTTTCAGGGTGTGGTCCTCATCCTTTTCCATGATCTCAAGAGCACCCTGGAGGCGATACCATCTGGAGGCAAGTACCGCCTGCTCCTCCACACCCCTGTTGTAGGCTGTAATGGATTCAGCGATCTCACTGAGGTAGCGCGTACGGGCCGGTGGGATGATCAGTGAACGCATCGGCGCATCCGAGGAATCCGCTGAAAGGGATGCATGCGCCGGCAAAAACATCACACCGGTCTTGCGACCGACAGTGTCCATGATCAGCCTGAATAACATATTTATACCGGGGTCGTTGAACTGGGAAGCCATCGTCCCTACGATCGGCATCTGCTCCTCTGTCACATCCCACAATCCGTGATTTCTTCGGTATTGCTTTCTGACATCAGACAATGCATCCGATGCGCCTGCCTTATCGTATTTGTTGATGGCGATCAGATCAGCATAGTCAAGCATATTGATCTTCTCCAACTGTGTTGGTGCCCCGTATTCAGGGGTCATCACATAAAGAGAAACATTACAATGGTCGAGTATGCTCGCGTCACTTTGTCCTACACCAGCAGATTCAACAATGATGAAGTCATAGCCTGCATCTTTACAGATGGCGATCGCATCATCAACATGCGCACTGAGGGCCTTATCATTCTCCCTTGTGGCCAGACTTCGCATATACGCACGCGGATGGTGGATGGCGTTCATTCGGATGCGATCACCCAGCAACGCCCCACCGGTCTTCTTTTTCGATGGGTCGACGGATATGACCGCGATCGTTTTATCTGGACAAGCTTCCATGAATCGCCTGACGATCTCATCAGTAACGGAAGACTTCCCCGCCCCCCCGGTTCCCGTAATACCCAGTATCGGCGTACTTGTGTCCAGCATACCGGCTTCAGTTCTCAATGCAGCTGGTCTACTCTCCGCATTCGTGATGGCACGGGCTATCCTTCGTACATCCTTCCATTCGCCAAGCTTGAACTCCATCTGAAATGCATCAGGTTCTTCATGCAACCGAAAATCACACTGACGGAGAAGATCTTCAATCATTCCTTCCAAACCCATCCGCCTCCCGTCATCCGGTGAATAGATCCGTGCAATACCATACCGATGTAACTCATTTATCTCTTCCGGCAAGATCGTACCTCCGCCACCGCCGAAAATCTTAATGTGACCACAACCATTCTCATCCAACAGATCTTTCATGTATTTAAAAAACTCCACATGACCACCCTGATAAGATGTAATGGCAATACCCTGCACATCCTCCTCAATGGCACATTCTACGATCTCGGCCACTGATCGATTATGTCCAAGATGAATGATCTCGGCACCCTTGCTCTGCATGATCCTCCGCATGATGTTGATCGCCGCATCATGCCCATCGAACAGACTGGCGGCGGTCACGATCCTGATCTTGTTGGCCGGTAGAAAAGGTTTAGTCATAAACTAACACTTGTTAGGTTGCAAAAGTAGTGAAGGTTGGGAGAAAAAAAAGATATCCCCCATGGGCCGCCGGATACAGTACTGATTTTAAAAAAAGGGAACTGGTGTGATGGGCTTGGCCTTGGGAAGAAGAAGGAATCCGGAAACCAGAAAAGAGCAGATCCCAAACCGATATGCAAGTGGGTTTTCTGGCTGAAAAGCTAAAGGACTGTGGGGATCGAAGGGTCGTCCCCACAGCCTTGAAGCGTACCCATACTTCTAAAAAGCATCGGGTTTTTTTTAAAAATATCATGGTCTTGAGCCATTCCAAATATGGATGACCGATAGTACAATTCTGATCAGAAACGAATAAGAGCTCCAATATTCAACGCATAATCGGCAAATGCTGCATCTCCGTGAGCGTAAACACCGGTTTTTTGCGTTCTGATACGGTCGGGTACACTTTGTGTCCGGTTCCTTTCAAGAGCCACGGGTAAAAGAGCATACCATGTAAGCTGCTTCATCTGAAAGGTCAGTCCCGGCTCAATGGTGACGATATAACCTGGCCGGCGGAATCCATTGCTGCCTCCGATGAGGTCAGTCACAGGGATACATTCCTTACGGACACCGGCCGAAAATGAAAACCTATTCATAGCAACATTAAAACCAGCCCTGAGCATATATTGATCCGGAACACTCATGACATTGCTACCATAAGCAAGCTGAGCAGCCGTCGGTACGCCGCCTCTGGCGGTCGAAACACCATTCTGCTCCCTTGGATTGACGAGATAGAAGACATTCGCATATGCACTGATCCTTTCTGTAAATCTGTAAAAAGCATTCAGTTCCGCAGAAATACCCGTCCCACCATCCCCAAGCTGTATGGATTGGTCGACTGGCCCAAGCACTTGAAGGGAATCATTCCTATGGAAATAATCCTGGTACCGGTAATCTCCTGTGGGCAATTTGATGCCAAAACCAGCCTGGACATTCCATCTGGATGCGGCTACAGGATCCCTTAACCATTTGAGCGCAATAAACCGGACATCTCCCAATCCAAAAGAATGAGTGCTATGCCTTGCACCCGGACCAGCAGAATTTCCGCCATGCTCATACAGCGAAGACCTTGCATTGCTTATCATTGGAATGATGATGGCGATCGCCCATGATGGGTTCAACTGCCGCTGGACAAGGATATCCATGTTGAAGGTATGGTTGATCACTTCCGTTCCGTTTTCGGTGCGTTCATGCTGTTCTTTAGTACCAACAAAATGTTTATATGACTTGAAATACCTGTTGTTGACATTAAGCAACCATCCTGTTGAATCGGATGTTCCGGTGAGTGAACAGGATGCACCGCCGCTGCCTCGTACGGCAACACAGCCTTGTGCATAGCTATTATTAGTATGGAGCATGCAGATGATCATGCATGCTGAGATCATAAAGGATTTCAGCTTCATTATGTAATGTTTTGATCTTATGATTGATCATCCTGTGTCAGGCAACATAGCCTCAGGATGATGCTCAGTTCTTCATTTTTAACTTTCTATCGATGAATGCACCGAGCCTGCCACCGGATGTATTCCCTGCATCCAGGTCGAAGCGATAATGTATTCCACCATAGAGCCTGGAGATACTTGCCTCCTGTGCGGCATCCCGGAAGGATCGTATCTCCCGGTTGGCGATGCCGAATTCCAGTAAAGAAGTGTCGGTGAAAGCAAGTTGGTCGCCAAAAAACCCGGTCATGACTTCTGCGGCCGCAGAAGAAATCGTGGAATGTCCGCTGGTATAAGAAGGGAAAGGGGGTGTTTGTATGTAAGGACGCCATTCCTGGTCGATCGATGTGTTGATGACCGTTTCGGGGCGAATATACCGGCTTCGGTATTTCTCATCCCAGCAACTGATGAACGCATCAAATAGTGCAATGGCGGTTTTCGCATAGGCGGCAACGGTAGTGTTGAAGTCTGCTCCGGCCTTTTTTCCGGCGATGCCGACGATATTCATCCAGTGCCCAGCAGGAGAGAATTTCTTTGTGGCGAACATGACATGTCCTGTCACATTCATCTTGAATGGGTTATCATCCCAGAAATCCGCGATATGCTTCTGTTCTTCATTGAGGCTGTCAACCGAATGCTTGACTTCCATCAGCGCCTTGTAATAGATCCCGGATTTGTCATCCATATCAAAGCGCGGTGGGCGCTGAGGTTTGAACTGAGCCGCAGAATCCATGACCATCGGGCGGATATTCATCCAGTGAGGTTCTAATCCCGTTGCATACATTGGAGGGGTGGGCATCCATCTCCCCGGGGAATCAAGTACATTGAAGCGGGAGGCTCCCCTCGTGCTCAAATAGTTGTCTCCCTTGCTCCATGTGAGGATGGCGGCAGCGATGGTGTCTGAGAATGCAAGTGACTGCTTCCGCATTCGGCGAGACATACCCAAACTATCTGCCATCTTCAATAGATGTGCATGATAATCCATCATGCTGCCTTCTGGAAAAGTCACTGCATTCCCCACTTTGACCATTGCCAGCATGGCTGCCAGTGAGAAATCTATCTCATCGCCTTGCGGCACAGGCATCGATGGCATATGCCTTATCTGTCCAGACAGGGACTGATATAAAGTATCGCCTGCGGCCACACACTCATATGCAGCAATCGTGGCATATACATAGTTCCGGGCCGCTACCATCGGCGGAAAATTATTCTCTAAAACGATGTCGTTGAGGTTCTTGACAGTACTGCTGAATAACAAAGGATCAGCAATCACCGCCTTATATGATGTATCCTGTCTGTCGCCGCATGAGGCAACGACAATTGACAGGCACAGGAGTGCCATTATTCTTTTCATGAGATCCATGCTTTGAAGTGGAAAAAAAATCCGGTGGGCTGGTTATCAGGCTTTCCTTTCAGGCGGTTGCGCAGGATCATCCGGGAAAACAGTCGGCAATCGATCAGCTTTTTCTACACTGTAGGGCAGACGAAAATGTTCCTGGCAGATCACACCGGTATGATGCGGATCCACACAACATTCAAATTGAAAAATCTTAACCGGTTTTACAGGAACAGACGAACCATGGGTTGTTTGGTCGCCCTGCTGCATGTCGTTCACCAGTGAGATGAAGGTCTCCTTGGCATTGTATAGCTTGGTTTTGACCTCATTCGGGATGGCCAATAGAATAAGGGTATCATTCTTAAGTTTACGCTTCACATAATTGTAATGTACGCCACCGATGGTGATTTCCCCGTCAAAACGCTCAAAATCCTCCCAGTTGGCATGATACTGAAGGTGTAGGGGTACCCTGATCTCTATCAGTTTGTGCTCATCATATTGCGCATGATCTATGCTTTCGATAAAGCCCTCACCGACCTCATGCTCCAGCATGTCAAACAGGAAACGATACCCTCCGAGATTGAAAAGGTGTATGGCAAGTAAAAATATGGCAGGTATCTTCTTCAAAATAATGGCTAGACAATAAAAATAACCGAAATGTTGCATATACGCCATACCATGGATGGCTTTTAGGATGACACCATAAAAAGTGACGATCTACCCCATAAGATTCCTTCATTCCTGATCCGCGGCTATCATGCTGATCTCCACATGCACATTCCTGGGTAAACCCTTCACCGCGACGGTCTCCCTGGCAGGATAATTTTCCTTCAGATACTGTGCATATACTTCATTAACCTCTGCGAACATCGACATATCAGTGATGAATATGGTGGATTTCACGACATGATCAAAGTCCATACCCGCCTCCAGCAGAATCGCTTGAAGGTTCTGCATGACCTGGTGCGTCTCACCGGGGATATCCGTCGCATCGATATTCCCTGTGGCTGGATTCAAGGCGATCTGCCCGGATATGAACAACAAATTACCCGTCTTGATTGCCTGGCTGTAGGGTCCAATCGGTGCGGGGGCGTTTTCTGTCCTGATTGCGATTTTACTCATATGGATAATAATTGTTATAATTTTAAAAGATTCAAAGTTAGTTTGTTATTGCCAACCTACTTTTGCTGTATGCGAGAAGAATTTATCGCAGTGATTGGTGATAGTGGACAATGGGAAGAGTTGAATACACACAAGCTCCCTGAGGGGTGGACTTTTGTGTATGCTGGAGATGTTGTGGAACTGGAAGGAATTGACGGACCGGGGGCTATTTTCATTCTTCAGGAGTCCGCCATCAAAGGATTCCCTTTCGATGATTTTCGCAGTGATACGATTTTTTTTGTGCACGACATGACGAAAACCTGCGGTGATCTACATCATCATCAGGGTATCATCAGGATCAATGGCTGGCCGGGTTTCCTAAAAAATAAAGTCTTTGAAATTGCGGCACCGGCTGATCGTAAAGCTGCAGCAGAAGCATTTTTGAAAAGCATTGGTTGGCATTGGGAATGGGTGGCGGATGTCCCGGGGATGGCCACCCCTCGTGTGATCTCGATGATCATCAACGAAGCGTGTTTTGCTGTAGGAGAAGATGTCAGCACCCCCGAAGGCATTGATCAGGCCATGACCCTGGGATCGGCATATCCCATGGGGCCATTCGAATGGTGCAGGCGCATCGGAAAAGAACGGATCATTGGCCTATTGGAATTACTGTCCAAAGGGGATGAGAGATACCGACCCGCACCCCATATTGATAAAATCCTCATTTCCCGGCCATGAGTCACTTGCTGCATATTAACACCGCCCTGGAAACTGCTTACATATCTATTGCCCTTGAAGACAAAGTGATCGCAGAACGCAAGAGTCACAACCAAAAGGAACATGCTGCATTTCTGCATGCTGCGATCGATGAGATGCTGCGGGAGAATGAGATAACTCCATCCCATCTGTCAGGGGTGTCAGTCATTTCAGGTCCAGGGTCATATACCGGACTTAGGGTTGGTATGGCATGCGCCAAGGGATTATGCTTCGCATTATCGATTCCACTGATCAATGTCAATACCCTGGAATGGATGGCTGCAGCGGCATATGATGAAAAGCAAGACCTTATCTGCCCAATGATCGATGCCAGAAGGATGGAAGTCTTCACCGCTATGTATGACCTCCGGAAAACTTGTCTGCTTCAACCGCAGGCACTTATCCTCACAGCGGAAAGTTTCAGTGACTGGCTGGAGGGGAAAAAAATCCTTTTCTTCGGTAACGGTGCCGAAAAATTCAGGGAACTGATGATGCATCCAAACGCATCGTTCGGAACCCTGACATCAGGAGCGAAAGAATTGGCGGTGATAGCATGGGGCAAATACGTTAATTCTGAATTTTCAGACCTGGCATATGCAGAGCCCTTATATGTTAAGGATTTTCAAGGAACAACACCATCATGACGGGTTGAAAAAGGCTGAAGTCCATATCTGACAAGCATTTGAGGACATCAAAATGTCCTCACTATCCATATCGGAAACGGCAAACCTGCTTACCTTTCATCCGTCATAATATACACTTTAAAAGTTGATATGATTAACGCTAACTTCAAGACAATGGAAATCGGAACATTAACTGCAGAACCTATGGTCAATAGAGATACCATAAATCAAAATGGTCAAATCAAAATCGACTACCTCAACGTAAAGAAGGCAGCATTGGTTTTTCGCGCACTGAACCACAAGCTTCGACAGCAGATGTTAAAGATGCTGGATGATAATAACAGGATGACTGTTACAGAACTATATGTGCAGTTGCGGCTTGAACAGTCAGTGGCATCCCAGCACCTCGCGATCCTCAGAAGAGCAGGCATCGTCAAGACGGATAGAGATGGAAAATACATTTATTACCGTGTCAATGAGGATAGGATCTCACAGATCAATCAGATTGTCGATAGCCTTGTCAAATAAGCATTGATATAAGTCAATCATCTTATTTTCTCCCCCGCCAAGGCGGGGGATTTTTATTGTATTTTCGCCGGCAAAACAAACATCATCCAAACAGACCGGCCCATGACGTCGCTTACTTTTTCCTCCTTTAAACAACTCATCGATACCACGCCTGAGCTTATCATCCTCGATACTCGCGAGCCATCTGAATTCGCTGACGGATTCATCACAGAATCCATGTTGATCTGTCTTGACGACCGGTTCAATGATTGGGTGGCAAACCTGATACCATCAGATAAACCCTTGCTACTGATCATAGAACCCGGTATGGAAGAAACAGCAACGGAGAAACTCTCAGAGATAAGCCACGGCCAGATCCTGGGATACCTGCAAGGTGGTTTCAATACATGGAAAAACGAGGGTGAGAGGTACGACATGGTGATCACGGTCGAAGCGGACGAGTTTGCAATGGACCTGCCTTTCGACGAAAAACTGGTTGTGGTTGATGTACGATCCGAGAACGAGTACGAAAGCGGGCATGTTGTTGATGCAATCAATCTGCCCTTGACTACCATGGCTGATCCCGGCAGTCTGGCGTTATTGGAAGAAAATGAAAACCTTTATGTTTATTGCACCAACGGAAACCACTGCAACATGGCTGCCGCCATCATGAAAAAGCAGGGCTTTCACAACCTGCGCACCATAGTGGATGGTTGGGAGGCCATACGGCAGGAAAAAAGAATCAAAACAGAACTGTCTAAAGAAAAACTTAACTGAGATTCTTGAGCGGTTCCAATACGCGAGCCGCATATTCCGACTTATACTCATGTTTCCACCGCCGATGACTCCATAAGTAGTTATCAGGTCGTTTACGGATACATGCTTCCACGTATCGTACATAGGCGATCGTGAGTTCGCCCTCATCCATCAATGAAGCATCTTCCGTGGCGATCACCGCATCGAAAGTGTAGCAACCCCGCTTCACTTTGTAGAAGTTGCCGAATACGACACCTAATGACCTTTCTCGGGCTGCTCTTTCAGGACCTGCCACAAAAGCCGTCGGTGTATCGAAAAAGTTCAACCAGGATGCATCCCCGGGCTTCCCCGGACTTTGATCCGCTACTAACGCCAACGCATAAGGTATACCTTCATATTCCTTTTCAATCTCAGAGAAACGATCACGGAACTGAGTGGCGGGTACCAGAATCGTACCATAGCGGCTTCTGACTTTTTTGAATATCCTTTCCAGATTCCTGTTGCGTAGGGGCATATAGACTCCCAGGAAAGGGACCTTCAGCGATTTCGACAAGCCGAGGTTCACGATCTCCCAATTGAAGTTATGCATCGCGTGCAATTGATATGTCTTACCCTTCGTGACAGCATCCTCTATGAGGCTGATCATCTCAGGTTTTCCGACGAATCGACTGTCGAACTCACGATCGCTCATGCTGATGACCTTTACCGTCTCGACAATGGTATCCGTGAAATTTCGGTAGAATCTGCGGGCTATCGTCCTCCTTTCAGCATCCGTCTTCTCCGGAAATGCCCGCTCAAGATTGGCCATGACAACCTTCTTCCGGTAGCCTACGGCGTGATATGCAAGCAGGAAAAGAACATCACTGATGACATACATCACTGGCCAAGGAAGGAGTGAGCATGCGTATAGCAAACCGTATGTCAGATGATATGCCATTAAATGTGTTTTTACACATGTACCGGATGGTTTCGCCCCCCATTCGTCACATGACTATGTTCTGAACCAGCCTATGCTTGTATGGATGATCCGTGTTGTAATGCAGCCCCCTGCTTTCCTTCCTGAACTGGGCTCCTTTCACCACCAGATAAGAAACGGTTATCATATTGCGGAGTTCGCAAAGCTGGGGTGAAACAACTGTTCTTTGGTAGAGCGATTCCGTCTCCTCATGCAATAGATCCAGCCTCCGGCTTGCACGACTCAGGCGTTCATCAGTCCGGAGGATCCCAACATAATCTGTCATGATCAATTGCAGTTCCTTCAGGCTTTGTGTAATGAGGATCATCTCACGAGGTTCGGTGGTGCCCGCTTCGTCCCAGTCAGGAATATCCTGATTGGTTGACATCCCATCAATATGGGCTACCGCATCAAGATAGCTTCGATGGGAAAATACCATCGCTTCAAGCAGCGAATTGCTGGCGAGCCGATTGGCACCATGCAGGCCTGTGGATGCGCACTCACCAGCCGCATACAGATTTCGGATGCTCGTGCGTCCGTTTACATCCGTCTTGATACCACCACAGCTGTAATGCGCAGCCGGTGAAACGGGTATCATATCGTTGCTCACATCGATGCCGATGCTGCTGCATTTCGCGTGGATGTTCGGAAAATGATGCAGGAATTTCTCCTTAT
>JBIKIB010000453.1:0-2993 GCA_044361845.1 Chitinophagaceae bacterium
TACAAAAAAAAAGTGACCGTCAATATGTAAGCATGTCAAATAAAAATTCTTTCTTTCTGACTTTTCAACCATTTTTCGCCCCGTTTTGCACCTCAATGTGCCTCACCATGATGCTGTTTGACCCGAACAGATGCGTGCGGGCATAGCTTTGCAATTAACATTGAAGGTTGATTTTCAATTGACACAATCTGAACAGATGCAGGTTCATCAATCCCATGACAGCGGTCTTTCAATCGAGATTCCTGATGTGAGGGTACATACAATGCTCCCCGGTTTTAGACAAAGAGGTTAGTCAATGTTTATTTCATCCATTCATCAAAAATCGATTGAATAAATCTCAAGAAGAAAAATTGATAAGGCCTTTAAACTGATGTTTATCGAACTCTACCAACCCTCTGTCTATCCATATTCGCTTAGGCTCATTCCGCTCTCCACGGATGTAGTAAAGTTGGGCAAGCCTGTCATCCATGGCCCTGATAAAGGCCTCCTTGATGCGTGCGCACTTTTCGCTCATGGAGTTTTCCAAGGGGTTAGACAATCCATCGACGCTTCTCTCTATCTCCTCATTTGACGATTTATTCGATAGCACTCGGTAAATAGACAGAAGTTCATTGCGGTGCATGGGAAGGTCCTTGAACTGAACCCCCTTTTCATGATTGAGGAAGAAGATGAATACTGTCTTTTGCAAGGGCGTAAGCGCGATTTGTTTGGAGTAGTCTATGAGTTTCAGAGGACCATTGATGCTTACCAGCAGTCTGCTGGGCCTGTCCAACGGCATTCCATGGAGGTCTGAGATCAGATTTTCAAACCCGCCGTTCAGTCGGATGCCCCTATCGCGCATGCCTTGAAACATGAACAGCAGCATCCGCAACGCTCCCACGCCCCGATTCTTCGTCAGCTCACTTTCGATCTCTGCCTTCAAACGCGTCGAAAGCAGGTGTGAATCTTGCTCGAATTCCCTGTCAGAAGATGTTTCGGCGGGATCTCTGCGACCAATGGAAAACTGTACTCGGAGCCTGATATTTCCGGACTCCCGGATTATTGAGTCAACCGCCTCATCGAATGAACGAGTGTCGGTCAGGGGATATGCTTTCGCAATGCTTCTTTCTTCTTTCGCATCCCTAAAAACAAATACAAGACAGGGTAAAGCTGATGGGGCCAGTCCAAACAAGTCGGCATACAGGGCGGTATCGGACACAGTGCGTTTTAAGCTGTCGAACGTCGCAGGGTCTGCGTCAATGGATGGGAAGTGATAATCAAACAGTCTCCCTATACCCGTATCATCTGTCTCCTTCAGTATCTGAGGATAGAGGAGGTCGACTCCCCTGGCTGACAACTTCTGCACAATGTCATCGTAATGT
Organism: Chitinophagaceae bacterium; assembly: GCA_044361845.1. Lineage (GTDB taxonomy): Bacteria > Bacteroidota > Bacteroidia > Chitinophagales > Chitinophagaceae > Pollutibacter. The sequence continues at coordinate 1,362 of JBIKIB010000453.1, forward strand.
TGCTCCATGTAGTCGTGCAATGAATGGTCCTGCGTGCCAGCCAAGAGCATCGAGACGTGTTTTTCCCCGAAAAGATTCCACTCCAGGGCGATATGATGCTGCATACGAAGTGTGCTTATTATGTATGGTGTAGTATAAATATTAGAAATAACTGAAGCGATCAAACGATTCTTGATGGCTTATGAAATCAAATATAACGATGATGCTTTTTACACTTAAATAAAAAATTGTACTGCAAGCTTGCAGAAAATTGTCATTCAAGCAACATACGCATAGTTTTATCGGGCAATCAATCTTTGAAAAATTAAAGTCGATCATCGGCTAAAAAAAACATCGTCTTCTTAATTCACAAACAATAAAACAGGTACTTATGAGAAATGTGATTTTTTTTCTGCTGCTTTCCCTTGGAATGAACACACGCGGTGAACTCATCTACATCCCGACGACATCGATCGTCAATCCGGTATCGTCCATCGCATCGCCTGCCGATCGATTGATGGATGTGGACCTTGCCACCTTCAAGAGTATGGATCGGGCTACCTTCGAATCCATCACAGGGCAGAAGATGTCTATCGAACAAAAGATCCGCTTCAACCGCATGAAACGAAAGGTTGACAGAAACCCTTCCAGCTTCGACAGCCAGATCCTTGCACAACTATCGGAAACCGATAACCGAAAAATACATTGGGCGAGCATCGTTGCCATCTGCTGTGGCGGCCTGGCTTTTCTTACGGGATTTTTCAGCATCCCGGCGATCATCTTCGGTGGGATCGGCCTAAGCAAATCCGGACCCGGCAAGGAGTACAAGGGCCGCGGATTGGCCATTGCCGGCATGGTGACCGGAATCGTAGGGGTGGCAATATGGCTGATCGCTGTAGCAGCGCTCTGACCTCTTAGCGTTGCCTACCCGTTGGCATAAAATAAAAACGCCTTTCAGCAATTTTTAGATCTACATCCATGACGCTGATGACGGGGATAGTATTCAAATGCCTCTTCTGACCTTGACCGGTCCCGATGATTTCGGGACCGGTCTCATGGCAAGATCACGCCCTCTCAACCACAAACACCCATTGATCCCATTACAGCAGGATCTACACTTTGAGTTCTGACAGGATCCCTTCACCACAATCAGGGGGCCCGGAATTTGCCTTGGTGGGCTCACTTTAAAATCAGCGTTTTTAATGAACTTAAATCTAATAATCAAATGGATGCCAAAGGCCATGCACTGAACTCAAGCATCATACAAAGAAATGCACTAAACAATCCAAGTGCTTACCCGACAATAGTTAGTTTCATTAATCAATGGATAACGGGAATGGTTTCTCAGATCGGAGCATCAAATGCTGAACATGGTTTTTACAGCGATTTGAATTCAGAGAGTTTGATGTTCTAAAAGTAAACAGACCATGTGACTAATTAAATGAACATGAACTGACACGATATAGAATTTCGCGTAAGCTGGTCGGAGGGAAAAACTATGAATATCGGTAAATTAATTTGAGCCTATATAAAAAACCAAATTAAATGCCCTAAATAAGGTCGTTTTGAGACAACGATATATTTTGTGTATCCGTTTTGCTTCCGGTGTTTTCACAGGCCGGACCGGGTATCCCAAATAGTCAAAAACCATCG
>JBIKIB010000452.1:0-2993 GCA_044361845.1 Chitinophagaceae bacterium
CCTTACGGTCGCCAACATCTTCGTAAACCTGCTGATCGTCATATTGTCGAATATTCTGCTGAATGAATGGCTATCCGATTCAGGGGCCGGTTTCTTGCTGATCCTGCTTGCCAAGATCGCAGGCATCACGATCATGCTGATGCTTTTCGGGGAATTCCTTCCTCGTTTCTGGGCGGGCCAGGACAAATTCCGTTTCGCGAGTACTTATGCTCCGGTCATCATGGCGGTACATTTTGTTTTCAAAGGGATCGGTGCATGGACTTTCCGGTTCAGTGAACGCATACAGCATACGCTCGGATCGGACAAACCACAGATCTATACTTCGGAACAGATCGACCATGCCATCAATATGTCAAGTCCGGAGGATGCAACTGAAGAAGAAAAGAATATCCTCAAGGGGGTGATAAATTTCGGCAATATCACTGTCCGGCAGATCATGCGAAGTCGGTTAGATGTGCATGGGATAGAGGTGAACAGTAGTTTTGATGAACTTGTGAAAAAGGTTGAGGAATTGCATTATTCAAGGCTTCCGGTCTATCAGTCAAGCTTGGATCAGGTCACCGGGATCATACACACCAAGGATCTTATTCCACATTTGGATGAGGGTCCGGACTATGACTGGAAACACCTTGTCAGGCATCCCTATTTCGTCCATGAGAACAGGCTAATCGAGGATCTTTTGCATGAATTCCAGGCAAAGCGGATTCATTTTGCCGTGGTTGTTGACGAGTTCGGCGGGACAGAGGGGATCGTCACATTGGAGGATATCCTGGAAGAGGTGATCGGTGACATACGCGACGAGTACGATGAAGATGAGGTCAATGTCGTTAAGATCGATGATCATACCTATGTTTTCGAGGGTAAGACACTCATCAGCGAGGCCAGCAAACAGATGCGTCTTCCGGCTGATACTTTTGAAAATGTGCAGGGAGAGAGTGAAACGCTGGCAGGGCTTATGATGGAACTTGCCGGAGAGATTCCAAAAAAAGATCAGGAGATCTCTGCCGGGGATTTTCTTTTCACGGTCATGGAGATCGAAAAGAACAGAATCCTGAAAGTTAAGGTTGAGATCAAGCCGATATCAGAAATGTAATGCGATGAGATTGTACTTCCGATCGTTATTGTTTTGTCTTCTGGCCGCATCCATTGGCTGCAACAGCCCATTCACGCCGAAGGAGAGAGGATATTTCAGGATAGACTTCCCTGAGCATGAATATATCGGTTACGAAAAAAAGGGTTTTCCATATACCTTCGAATATCCTGTATATGGCACCATCGGTCGCGATAGCAGTTTTTTCGATGATGACCCCGACAATCCATACTGGATAAACCTGGATGTTCCCCGCTTCAATGCACGTCTTTATCTAAGTTATAAGACCATTGGTGGAAATTCAGTTTACAAAGTGCGGTCGGGCGAGGCTTACAAGGATTCAATCGTGCGCAATACCTTTGACGGACTCAAGGACGAGGCTTATCGGATGACCTATAAGCATACTTTAAAAGCGAGTGGCATACAGGATTCAGCATTCACGACATCCGCGGGTGTGGCGGGAGTTTATTTCAGGGTGGAAGGCAATGCTGCGACATCCCGTCAGTTCTATGTCAGTGATAGCATCAGGCATTTTCTGCGGGGCGCTTTATATTTTGAAACCACCCCCAATGATGATTCCCTTTCCGTAGTGAATGATTTTCTGGAGGCTGATATGCTTCATCTCATTGAGACGCTGCGTTGGCGGAGGGATTGATCGTAAAGGTGTTGACAAACAAGTTATTGTCTTCATGAACTTCCGGGTCAGATGCTTCTTCTGGCAAAGCCTTTGTGATTTTAACCCTATTTTTGATAAAAGTACATCCGTGATAGCAATTGAGAAGGTACTGGTCAGTGATGATGTGATAGAAGCACAATTCGTGTGTGATCTCGGCAAATGTAAAGGAGGATGCTGTGAAGACGGGGATGCTGGTGCGCCCTTGACGAATGAAGAGCTCGCTCAGGTCAAGCAGGCTTTTGAGCATGTCATGCCCATGCTGACACCGGAGGGTATAAAAGAGATTGAACGAAACGGACTTTACCGTTATGACCAGGAATTCGGTTGGGTCACACCCACTGTTGATGGTGCCATTTGTGCATATGGATTCAGGGACACTGCTGGTGTGATCAAGTGTGCATTTGAGCAAGCCTATAACAATGGGCTGACCAAATGGAAGAAGCCCATTTCCTGTCATCTCTATCCCATCAAGACCAAGACGAGTAAATATAACGGATATGAGATGATGAATTATGAGCCGAGGGAAACAATGTGTGCCCCGGCATGTGCTCTAGGCAGCAAACTAAAAGTGCCGGTGTACGTTTTCCTGAAAGAGCCCATTATCCGAAAATATGGAGAGGAGTTCTATGCAACGCTGGAGAAGGTCGCAGCGGAGTTTTACGACAAAGAAGAAAACAAGTAGTGATACCCACTGCTTTAGGATGCAACAACGCTTGATATTCATTACCAGACACCAGATTTCATGAGAGAGACTGCGGAAGTTTTCATGGCAAAGAGTACGGTCAAGGCAGAGGATCTTGAACATCGCCGTAAGATCAATTTCAATATAAGCAAATACAATGCGGTGGTGCCTCAGGGTAAGCAACAGTTCGCCGACCTTGAAGCTGTGCGTAAGAAAGCGAAGACGTTAAAGTGGAAAGCCATCGAATCGCTTGATGCGCAGCTGGAGGAGTTCGAGCGAAATTTCATGAAAAGAGGTGGGCGTGTCATCTGGGCCGATACCACGGACGATGCACTCAAAGCCATTGGAGATATCTGCAGCAGGCATGACTGCAAGACCGTGGTAAAGGGCAAGAGTATGGCCACGGAAGAAATACATTTGAATGAATTCCTTGAAAAGAACGGCATTGAAAGTGTAGAGACGGATCTCGGGGAATACATTCAGCAACTCGATGACGAGCCGCCATACCATATAGTGACTCCTGCCATGCATAAAAGCAAGGAAGA
>JBIKIB010000114.1:0-10100 GCA_044361845.1 Chitinophagaceae bacterium
GACCTTTGTCGCCAGCAATATATCGTCCCTTCGGCTATGTATGGCCTTGCCGATGATTGTTTCATTCATTCCTTTGTCATAAATGTCTGCCGTGTCCAGAAACCTAATGCCCATGTCGAAAGCATGCTGCAGCATCTGTAGGCATTTTTGTTCATCTTTTACGGGCAGCGACATACAACCCAGCCCAATGGGTGGAAATGAAAACATTGTCATAAATCGTCTTTTTTTTCAAACGTAATAGTCAAAATGAGTGTACATAACGAGAATGATCTTAAAATACGCATAATGATTGATGGTCATGAAGTTTATGATCCATGCGTGAACAGACGAACCATTTGAATTGTATAAAAGTGATGAAATCAATACGTACACTATTTTCAGTCATAATACTGCTGACAGGCTTTATAACCAGCATTGCCCAACCCAAATACGAGCAACGACCAGGGGACCCTAACGGCATCGATAAATGGTACATGGGGCGGCAGATCGCACATGTGATGAGTCATTACGGTATCCAATGGTTGGAGCGATCGGAACGTCAGGAAGAAGAAGACACCGAACAGCTTATGAAAAACCTTGGACTTAAACCAGGCATGTGGATCGCTGATATAGGTGCCGGCAGCGGCTATCATGCTGTTCGAATGGCAAAACGCATTGGTAATGGGAAGGTATTTGCCGTTGATGTGGAGCAGGAGATGATTCGTTATATGGATGAGCGGTTTAAAAAAAGTAAGATCACGAATATCAAGACAGTCCAGGGCAGTGAACAGGATATTCCGATAGAGGAGGGCACTATGGACATCGTTCTCATGGTTGATGTCTACCACGAGTTTTCATATCCCTTCGAGATGGGGCGCTCATTGCATAGGATCCTGAAATCTGATGGCAGGGTTTACTTAGTGGAATTCAGGGCAGAAGATTCTTCCGTCCCCATAAAGGCCGTCCACAAAATGAGCGAAAGCCAGGCAGTTAAAGAGATGAAAGCCGCAGGATTCGAGCTGGAAACCAACATCGACAACCTGCCCTGGCAGCATTGCTTAGTATTCAGGAAAAAGAAATGATGTATGTATCCGGGTCATCTGGCTTCAAATCCCCGCATCAACCGAACATAGAACGGGAACATCTCTTCCGGTTCCTCCAGTTCATGATGCCATAGCTTCTCCCATTCGAAACTGTAAAAGCCCTTGAAGCCTCCCTTTGCAAGCAGATCAAGGCCCTGGAATACTGGAGCTATTCCTTGTCCGACATGCGTATAGCGCATCTTTCCGGCCTGCATCTTGAAATCTTTCACATGCACGTGTTTGATGTACGGAGATAACTTGGGATAGACCATGATCGGGACCTCTTTCGTCACCGACCACATGTTTGTCATGTCCCAAACCAATCCGACTTTGGCATGATTCACCCCCTGCATGATGTCCAAAATATCGTCTGCATAAACCACATCACCATGCGTCTCCATGAGCACAGACACGCTTGTTTTTTGAGCATATTCCGCAAGGGTGATAAGCCCTTTTTTGATGAGGTCGAGAGTGGCTTTTTTTTCCTGATCCTTGGGGAGGTTGTTTGGGAATACCCTCACATAGGGACATCCCAATGCCTCTGCCAGATCGATGAATTGCCTGGCTTCATCAAGGCTTTGGATTCTTTTGTCACCTTCAGGTAAATGCATGGGTGCAGATGCCCCGAGGCAAACGATTTTGACACCGGAATCTTCCGCTATTTTACGAGACAGCTTGACTTTCTCCGGTGTATTGAAATCCGTACACTTGGGCAAGTTTAGTTCACGCAAGATGCCACGGATCTCAATCCCCTGATATCCATTCTCCCGGGCGAATTTCACCGCCTTTTCATAGGGCCAATCCGGACAACCCAGGGTAGTGAAACTCAACTGCAGTTTCTGCTTTTTATGGGGTGTAGTAAAGCCAAGCATTCCTGCTCCCAGCAGACCGGATGTGGTCTTGATGAAAGTCCTTCGGTTTTGTGAACGTTCCATGATCATAAATATACCTCAAACTGCGCTGATGAACAGCTTGTATTCGGTTTTTATGACATCAAGCACTGACGGATATCAATTCAACTTCAAATATCAGGGTGCAATTCGGACCTATTTGTGCACTTACCTGACGTTCGCCATAACCTAGTTGAGGAGGGATAAAGAAACGCCATTTACTCCCAGTGGCCATGAGTTGAAGGCCTTCCGTCCAGCCTTTTATGACCGCATTCAGGGGGAAAGTTGCAGGTTGACCTCTCTTTACCGAACTATCGAAAACCGCTCCATCGATCAACGTGCCATGATAGTGGCAAGTCACCTTATCTGTGGAGCTGGGTTTAACACCCTCACCTTCAGTCATCACCTCGTATTGTAAGCCACTTGGAAGTTCTGTCACACCAGGCCTTAAAAGGTTTATGGCCAAAAAATCCTTCCCGGCTTTTAGATTCTCATTCGCCTTATCATTCCGTAACCGAAAAAGTTTGTCTGCGATTCCCATTATGTATAAAAATCAATTTATTTATTTGCCGCCTTTGAGTTCATCCTGCAACAACTTCAAGTCATCCCATTTGCCAGCAGCGGCAAGTTTTGACTGCTTTGGCCAGGTAGCGGGATCGTGCATAGCGAAACTAGTTCCTGCAGCTTCAAGAATGCCTTTCAGCTTCTTATGTGATGTCCTTGAAAGGTCTGCAAAAGTCAGGATATTTTCTTTGGCAAAAAGCTCAGCGATCTTCTTTCCTATACCTTCGATTCTCGTCAAATCATCCGTGGAAACCTCTTCAGCATGGGCTTTAGCTGCTTTTGAAGCAGTCTTTTTAGCCACTTTTTCTGTCTTGGCAGATGGACTTTTTTCATTAACTACAGTTTCTTCAGTGGGCACATCCACAACGCAATTCAGTACCCCAAAGCTATACACTGCTGTGTATTGAGAAGCCGTCTCGTCGTTGACCCAACGGCCGCCATCAAGCAAGTAGCGATATTCATAACTTTTCCCGGTTTCCAGTTCAACGGTCGCTTTCATCGACCCGTCTTTACTTTTTTTCAAGGAGAACCCATTCTCTTTATCCCAATTGTTGAATTCGCCAAGCAGCAGTCCTTGCGATGCATCAGCAACAATTTCAGCTGGCAGAACGAATGTCACTTTTTTTGTCATTTGCATATGAATGAATGATTAATAATAAAATTAATACCAGAAATTAATCCACAATTTAAGAAAAGGTAACCCTGATATGGTGTTGACTGACATTAATATAATGTTATGCAAACGATTATGGGAGGGATTATATACCTAAAAAATGTTGTCCGATGCCTGTATTACCAAGGCGGGCATGGTGTACAGGCGATGTCGGAATAACCCATACCTTAATTTGCATGGATCGGTCACTTGGCGTATAAAAGCCATAAGATGAATTGGAAAGGGTTTATACAATTTTATTAGTCTTATGAAGCATATATGTTCATCAGGTAAATGGAATATTGCATATGATGCATTCGATTACCTGAAATATGCATGTCGGATATTACTCAGTGGTTTATTCACATTCCTCACAGATCCTGTATTTTGCTTGCTCCCTTCAATGCAATGATCTTGCCTTGCCGGATGAATTTTCGGTAATGCCATTTGGGAGGATGACTTCTCTACCTAACCCGTTACAAAAAAAGGCCCGGAAAATTCCAGGCCTTTTCAAATCATATAATGTCTAAAATCAGTCTTTACCCTTGAACCGGTATTGCAGAGATATTGAGAAAACATTGCTCTTCACAGAGGGTTCGACCTTATGGATGTTTGTCAAACCAAGCATATAACGTGCCCCTACACCTAGACCGTTCTTAAGCTCGTATCCGGCTCCGAAGCCAAGGCTGAAAGCGGTACCCTTGGTCTTGGACTTCACATCATATGTGACTTCGTTATTATTGCCACCGACAGTTGGGTTCTTGAAGGTGTACTTAGCACTCATCCGGAATCCGATTTGCGGACCAGCTTCGGCGTAGAAGCCATGCCCTTTGGTGTACTGCAACATCAGGGGCAGGTTCAAATAGTTTATGTTATTTTGATAAACATTGACAATGGTATTGCTTGCTCCAAGCTTTCCATCGATCATAGAACCTTCAGCCGAATAGAAAAGTTCAGGCTGGAGGCGAAATGTGGATGACAACTGGAACTGAGAATAGATCCCCAGAAGCAGGCCTCCTTTCACTTTCGGATCCGTGAAAGCCGGGTCGGTGGTAATTGCAAATCCGTTCGAGGTATTTGACAAATTGTATCCTAGCTTAACTCCAAATGCCTGCTTTTTCACCGTTGTAGTAACATTCTTGGCAGTACTATTGATGGATGTTGTAACATTCTTAGTTGTGTTATTGATTGCATTGGACACCTTACTTTGGGCGTGGGCACAAAGCAGACTAAGGGTAAACAGGTTGAGGAGAAGAATTTTTTTCATGATTTAAGTTTTATTTTTAACTAAGCTCAGGGCGGACAAAGCTAAAACATATCATAACAAGGAAAGTGGCAATGGAATGGTCTTGTTTGCTTTGGACTGTACATTTTCATGTACCTTATCGGTTTCCCACCTCATTTAAAACACTACCATTGACACACAACTCCATCTCCATCCTCCTACCGATCTGCATGGCCTGGATCTTTCTGGATTCTTGTATACCATCCCGGGAGGAAAAACTACCATCCATGATCGATGAAATCATGTCTTCCTACGACTCACCGGAAAGCCCCGGAGCTTCCGTGCTTGTGATGAAAGGGGATAGTATCCTGTTCAGCAAAGGTTATGGATCAGCTGACCTTCGAACAGGTGAATCGATCAAGCATACCACCAATTTCAGGCTGGCATCTGTCACTAAACAATTCACCGCCATGGGTGTGCTGATGCTTTCAGAAAGAGGGAAACTCTCTCTGGATGACAAGCTCCACAAATTCTTTCCGGATTTCCCGGCCTATGGAAGCGAGATCAGGGTCAGGAACCTTCTTACGCATACTTCCGGACTGGCGGACTATGAAGACCTAATCCCCGAAAACATGAAAATACAGTTGCATGACCGGGATTGTCTCAACCTGATGCGCCGTACAGACTCACTCTATTTTCCTTCAGGTACGCGTTACCGCTATAGCAATACCGGATACGCGATCCTTGCATTGATCACGGAGAAGATCAGTGGCCAAAGGTTTTCAGACTTCCTTAAAGACAGTATTTTCAGTCCTTTAGGCTTGAAAACAACTGTCGCATTCGAGGATGGGCGTTCTGTGGTGTCGAACCGGGCATACGGATACGACAACAATGATGGAGTATGGACACATGCTGACCAAAGCCAGACAAGTGCTGTGCTGGGTGATGGCGGGATATATTCTAACAGTATTGATCTGGCAAACTGGGTTTCTTCCTTATGGGAATCGAAGCTTATACAGGCAGGGATGCAAAAGGAAGCATGGACCATGGCAAGGCTAAACGACGGAACGGCTATAGACTACGGATACGGCTGGCATCTTGATACGACGAACGGCAGATTTGATCCACATCACGATGGCAGCACCATGGGTTTCCGAAATCATATACTTCTCTACCCTGACAGGAAAATGATGGTGGTAGTACTTACCAATCGTAATGAAGGAGAGCCAAGGGCTTTGGCAAAAAAAATTGCCGCACTTTATAAAGAAGACTGAATATTTCGAATTTTATCAGTCGAGTTTTATCCTGATCCTTTGTCCGGTTTTAACAGCTTTATAGATCGCATCGATGATCTTCAAATCCTTCAGCCCCTCTTCCCCATCGACCGGAACCATCGGTTTTTTCCCATCCAGTATGATGGCGGCCATTTCATCCATTTGCATGGTTTGGTGCGTCGTATGGGGTTGTGTCAGTTCTCCTTTATGAGTGCGTCCCAGGATCGGTCCATAACCTGTTGAAGGCTTGAGTTCGGCGAAACCTTTGGTGCCATTGAGGAAAAATTTGTCAAGGTTGCTCATGCTATACGTGGAGAGGCAGCTTGCGATGGCACCACCCGGAAAACCCATCTGGAATGTGATGGTTTCATCCACACCCTCTCCAAATTTCAACGGGTCGGTCTTGACTTCCTGTGCCGTGACCCAGATAGGATCCTCCCCGATCATGTACCGGGCACCATTGATGGAATATATACCAATATCCATCATGGCTCCACCTCCGGCAAGTTCCTTTTTCAGTCTCCACTGACTTGGATTACCGATCCGGAATCCGGAAAGTCCCTGAAAAAATAATACCTGGCCGAATTCCCCTTCATTCCTCATGCGGATGATCTCTAGTGTCTTGGCTTCGAAATGCAACCTGTAACCAACAAGTAACTGTACATTGGCCTTCCCGCAGGCCTCGACCATCTCCTTGCCCTCGATGGCATTTAGAGCCATGGGTTTTTCGCAGATGACGTGCTTGCCTGCCCTTGCCACACGCATGGCCTGCTCTTTATGCAATGCATTAGGTGTAGTGATGTAAACGGCATCGATGTCCGGATTATTAAGGATGGCATCAAATGACGCATAGTCGTAGCAGTTCTTTTCAGCAATATCATATTTAACCTTCCATTCCGCCATCTTTGAAGGTGTACCCGTGATAATGCCTGTGAGCTTTGCTCTGCTACAACTACGCATAGCTTCCGCCACACGAGTGGCATAGCTGCCTAGACCCATCAGTGCGACACGAAGGATTTTACCTTCTACATCAGATCGAACCGGAGTGTGGATCTGCGGTTCAGATAGAAAAGGCATAACCATGACAGGTGCAGAGACTATGCGGATGAAATCACGACGGGATGACATATATGTTCAATTTATGCTGTTGATCTAAGTATGACTTTCCTGTTTTATTTCAATACACTTTAATAGATCTTCCCACAACATGAACCCGGGACATAGAAGATATCCCCTTTTTTAGCGTGTGTATGCTTGGGAGGTGACATAACTGGTCTCATATGACCCCGTTATGATGACAATAAAACCAAAATAGTCATCCCTCTGAAATGAAAAGGTTGAAAAAAATCTTTTTCATCCAAATGGCTGTTCAATCGAAAGACTTTGTTTCGAAAAAAATTTTGGACCATCTTCAGCGATGTATAGACAGTCTTCCAAACGGATACCGAATTCTCCGGGGATGGCGACCGTTGGCTCATCACTGAAACACATACCCGGTGCGATCAGCGTATTATTACCCTTGACAAAATTGGTCCATTCATGTCCTTCCAGGCCAATGCCATGGCCTGTTCGGTGTGGTAGTCCTGGTAATTGGTAATTTTTAGAGAATCCTGCCTGCTCTATGACCCCCCTTGCGGCAGCATCCACGGAGGCACAGGTCGCACCGATCTTCACGGCGGCGAATGCGGCATCCTGAGCACGTTTTTCAAGGTTCCAGATATCGGTTTGACGTTGGCTCGGCTTCCCCACGATGATTGTCCGGGTGATGTCCGAAGCATAACCCTCCACACTTGTGCCACCATCAACGAGCAAGACATCGCCCTCCCGAATGACCTGAGGTTTTATGCTGCCATGTGGGATGGCCGAATATTGGCCTACAAGTACAAGTGCCCCGCCACTATATCCCAGCTTGCGATAAGCAGAGGATAGGTTGGCACTGAATTCTGTCTGCGACATGCCGTCTCGGATGGTCGCAAAAGTAGCCTTGTATGCTTCGATGGTGACATCGCTGGCATGCTGCATCAACGCTATCTCCGCCTTGCTTTTATGCATTCGCATACCAGCAGTAACAGGGGTTGCATCCACGATCTCAATTCCCGGAACTTCCTTTCGCAGCCCGTCGGCTATGAAGAACCGCACACGCTCTTCCATCCCGATTCTTTTATGCTTAACACCCCGATCTTTTACAATTCCGGCAATAAGTCTGTATGGACTATCATCTTCCTCCCAGCATCTTATTTCATCACCAAAGATTGGATTGATCAGTTCGCGGGCCCGATCCTCCTCGAACTTCGGACAGATATAAGCTATCGGTCCTTTGGCTGGAATCACCAAACCGAATGGCCGTTCGCTTTGTCCCCAGCGCATGCCTGCGAAATAGAAACAGGAGGCCGTCCCTTCCATGAAGATCGCATCGATCTTCTGTCTTGACATCAACTCCTGTGCACCTGCTATCCGTTGCTTTCTTTCATCCACGGATATCGGTTCAACACCGGCTGTCATTGGTTTTAATTGTTCTATGACCGTTGGAATATCCGTTTCTGCAGGCCTTGCAGCCAGGAGTCCACTGCCCATTGCAGCAAGACCAAGGAATTTTCTTCTGTGAAGCGACATGGATGAAAGTTGAACTTAAATGTAGCCTTTTTTGTGCTGGAAATTCAACAGAAACCCATGGACATATTAATCTCTGATGAAAGAAAAACGCTGATTCTCGTATTCATTCATGCTGACACGTGACGGAAGTTTTTTGAAGGTCTCATAAGGTCCGTCATACATGAACATATTAACGATACTGGCTGGAAGCTGGCCACCAGGATCCACATGCAATTCATATTGCACGCGCAGCTGGCCTTTCGTAAGGGGCGTTATGGTCCAATTCCCGGAAGAAATCAAAATGCGGATATTCCCTTTTTTTTCAGGGATATAGTCCGGCTTGTTTTCCGCTTTGACCGTCACAATCTTTGTCAAAGGATCCTGCACCACAGAAATCCTGATGATGAAGTCACGGTTCTTGACAGGCCAGGGCATGCCCATTTCTGCATAATAAAAGACGGATGATGGGGATTCCTGCTTCAACATTTTACAAGATTGGGTTCCATAAACCCACTCCGGCGTGCGCATGACATCCAATAATATTGCAGCCATCCGGGTGAGCGTTGTTTGAAGCGTACAAACCGTTTTTACAGTTTTGAAATCAGAACCCTGCGTTGATTTTGTGTATACTTGAACACCACTTTCATCCTTTTGCAGCATCCATACTTGCTGTCCGAATAATTCACTAACGGCCGTAAGACCAAGAAAAACCATCACAAAAACGGATAAATTTTTCATGGCCTAAAGGTACCTTAATCTTCAATGTCTTGACAAAAGTCACACGCATTTGCGCCAGTCCATATCTTCGTAAAAAGTCAACAAGATGTTCCGCCTTTCAACTTCCATCATATTTTTACTTTTAGCATCTACCGCTCTGGTCGCACAGATGAAGGAAATGGATACGATTGTTGTGTCAGTGTCTCTTCAGGCACAACATGAAAAAGAGACCGGTAGGAACATCATCTCTATCAGCGGAGCGGAGCTGCAAAAACTTCCTGTGAACAGCATCGATGATGCACTCCGCTATCTACCCGGCATCGAAGTACAGCAAAGAGGACCGCAGGGAACACAGGCCGACATCATCATCCGTGGCGGCACTTTTCAGCAGGTTCTTATGCTCATAGATGGTGTGAGGTTAAACGATCCGCTTACAGGGCATTTTAACGGATACATACCCTTACACTTATCAGAAATTGAAAGGATCGAGATCTTGAAAGGGGCAGCAGCCTCGATCCATGGCTCCGATGCGATCGGCGGTGTGATCAACATCATCACAAAGTCAGGGACAAATGTGGAGCAGGATCGACGGCACAAGCTTTCTGCGGGCCTGGAAGCCGGTGAGCATGGCCTATTAAACACGAATATCTGGTGGCGCATGCGCACTAAAAAAGAATCCATTTCAGTAGGCATGTTCAGCAACAAGGCTAACGGCGAGCCATTAAGAGGCACCACCGGTTATTTCAGCAACCAGTCTGTATCATTGGGTATTTCCAAAGACTTTTCAGATGGCTGGAGGATGTCCTTCCGAACTGCCGCTGACATACGCGATTTCAACGCTCAGAACTTTTACACCACATTCATCAGTGATACGGCGACAGAAAAAGTCAGCTCCTTCTGGCAACAACTGCATGTGCGAAAAGAAGCGAAAAAATATCATTTTCACGCAGACGCTGCCTATAAGTCATTGGAAGATATTTATCGTTTCAGACCAGGTGCCTCTGCAAATGAAAACCGGACAAAGCTTCTGGTTTCACAGGCATACGTATTGCTAAGACCGGGAAAAGCAACCAATTTCACCACCGGTATACAATACATCCATAAAAGCATCCGGTCGAATGACCG
>JBIKIB010000115.1:0-10077 GCA_044361845.1 Chitinophagaceae bacterium
GGCGCATCTGCCCGCTATCTGCTCATGGCGGCGGCGGCTGGTCGCTGGCAGGTGCCGATGTCGGAATGTACGACCGGGCCGGGTGTGGTACATCATAAAGCAAGCGGCCGGAAGCTGGGTTATGGTGAATTATCCACCGAGGCCGCCATGGTGGAAATGCCCAAAGACGTGCCTTTGAAAGACCGGAAAGATTTCAGGATCATCGGTAAGCCGATCCGGAATATCGCCAATCGTGACATCGTTACGGGCAAGGGGATCTTCGGACTGGATTTCTACAAAGAGGGGATGGTGCATGCCATGTTGCAGCGCCCGCCCGCATTCGGCACCAAACTCAAATCGGTGGATGATGCAAAGGCAAAAGCGATGCCCGGCATCATCGATGTGGTCACTTTCAAGAACAATGTGGCCATTGTGGGTAAGTCGACCTGGCAGGTGTTGAAAGCTCGAAAGGTCCTTAAAGTGGAATATGAAAAGGATGGTTTGATAGAAAGCAGTGCGGATCATGACAAACTGATGGCATCCATGCTTGACAGTGATAAGGCTGTTGTGCGCAGGCGCAATGGGGATGTCGATGCAGCCTTCAGGAATGCCGCAAAAGTGGTCACTGCGGAGTACCAGAGTCCTTTTCTGGCGCACAATCCACTCGAGCCGATGAACTTCTTCGCCGATGTGCGCAGCGACGGTGTGGAGCTTGTCGGTCCCACCCAGACGCCTGCATCTGCCCGAAGCATGGTCTCCAAACTCCTCGGAATTCCGGAGGATAGGATCACCCTACAGCTGACCCGTCTTGGTGGAGGGTTTGGCCGCCGATTGAAAAACGACTATGTCATGGAAGCGGCAGAGCTCTCTTCGATCATCAAGATGCCGGTGAAACTGACATGGACCCGTGAAGATGATATGACAGGTGGGATCTACCGACCCGCAGTCCGGTATCGCTTCCAGGCCGCCCTTGATGCGCAGGGCAATGTGACCGGTTATAAACTCAGGGGTGCAGGCATTAACGCCGATAACAGCACGCGGGAGGATAATTTCCCATCCGGTGCGATCGATAATCTATTGATAGAATCCATCGACCATAAGTCGCCCATCACGACGGGTGCCTGGCGCGCGCCAACAACCAATTTCCTTGGATTTGCGGAGCAGGCCTTCCTCGATGAGGTAGCCGCGGCTGCAGGAAAGGATCCCGTGGCATTCAGGCTGGAGCTGCTCCAGAAGGCGCGTACCGCACCGGTCGGCAATATAAAATACAATATCGCCCGTTTCGAATCCGTCATCAAAGCCGCTGCGGAAAAATCCGGATGGGGAAAGAAAAAAGGCGTCCATCAGGGATTCAGCGTGTATTTTTCTCATGCATCCTATGTCGCGCAGGTATCGGAAGTCGTCATGAAAGACGGAAAGCCTGTGGTCAGCAAGGTTTATGCTGCGTCGGATTGCGGCCCTGTCATCAATGAGAGCGGGGCAAAGCAACAGGTCATGGGCGCCATCGTCGACGGGCTCGGGCATGCGATGTACGGAAGGATCTCCTTCAAAGAGGGGAAGCCTGAGCAAAATAATTTTCATCAATACAGGATGATCCGTATGAAAGAGATCCCTGAGGTCGAGCTGACTTTTGTGGACAGTGAATATGATCCCACAGGACTTGGAGAACCCGCATTACCGCCCACCGGAGGGGCCGTGGCAAATGCCATCTTCAAAGCCACCGGGAAACGCCTGTACAGCCAACCCTTCATCGATCATCCCATGTTCAAAAACACGTGACAGTAAGGCCGCTAACGAAAATTACGCTACAAGAAAAAGCATCGCTGGAATGGCGATGCTTTTTCTTTTTTAATTGACAGAGATGGGTATCTGCATATCCTTAGGATCTGCGCCGGTGTCATCCAATGGTGAAGTAGGTCGTGTGTTGAAGGTCTGATTTGCGGAACAAACGTTTTGAGTCGAAAACCAGTTTCCCGGACAACCGCCCGTCTTCATCCATTTTTTTCAGCGCCAGGTATTCTTCCCAGTTCGTGCCGATCACGATGATGTCAGCATCCACTGCTTTCTCTGTCCATGCTTCTACTGGTTGTGCATGATCTGATGCGAACTTTTCAGGGTGTTCGACAATGGGGTCGTGGTAATGGATCGTTGCTTTTGTCCGCTTCAGGATCTCCAGGATCTTTATCGCACTTGAATCCCGTATATCGTCGGTTCCTGGTTTGAAAGCCAGTCCCAGCAAGAGTATTTTTTTACCATCGAAGCCGGATGCTTTTTTCGAAAGCAGTTCCATGATCAGGGGGACCTGTTGATCGTTCACCGAGAGCACTGCATTGGTCATGGTCATATCCAATCCTTCAGTCATTCCCTGGGTCCGGATGGCTTGTACATCTTTAGGGAAGCAGCTTCCTCCAAAACCCACGCCCGGTTTCATGTATTCAATGATACCCGGGATCAGTCTGTTGCCATTATCCTGTATGATGCTCCAGCGTTTATCGTAGGATACGCCTTTTACCACATCCATGTAGTCGATATTCCCGAGCAATGTCGCCAGATCGGCGAGTTCATTATTAAGGGAGATGATGCTGGCGAGGATGGTGTTGTTCGCATATTTGATCATCTCTGCGGTGCGGGTATTGACATGTATCTTGTCGGTATCCCATCCTGCATAGATCTGCTCGAGCCTGCTTTTGGTGATTTCATCTTCCGCTCCGAGGACGATCCTGTCTGGATGGATGAAATCACTGACGGCTTCTCCTTCGCGCAGGAATTCGGGATTCATGCCTAGGCCGAAACAGCCGAAGGGTTTGCCCGCGTGTTCTTCGATGGTTTTGCGTACGAAACCATCGGTTGTGCCGGGTATCACGGTGCTTTTAATGATCACGGAAATATATCTGTCAGTTTTCCCGATGTATGTTCCGAGTGTTTTTGCGACCGCGCCGATCTGTCCAAGATCGATCTTTCCATGTTCCGAGGGGGTTCCTACGGCGACGATGAACACATCGTGTGTGGACAGCACGGCGTCGATGTCGGAAGTGGCCCTGAATGTTCCTGCGGCGATCACTTCTGTGAGTAATTCCGGGAGCCCTTTCTCGAAGATATGTGGGGATCCCTGGTTGAGTCTTTCGACGACTTTGGTGTTGTAATCCACACAGGTGACATCGTTCCCCCTCGATGCGAGGCAAACACCTGATACCAGCCCTACGTAACCTGTTCCGATCACTGCGATTTTCATGGTTGATTATGATTTTATGGCGTCTGCGTAATATTCGTATGTGCGGCGCAGGCCCTCTTCCAATGACATGTTGGGGTCATATCCAAGCATCTGTCGGGCTTTGGAGATATCCGGGCATCTTCTCTGCGGATTGTCTGTCAGGTAGTGCTTGTCGGCACTCTCCCCGAATTCCACCATTTGGTTTGTGCCTGCGGCTTTGATGACGAGGTCGGCGATGTCGCGCATGGAGATCTCCGGGCTTTCGACACCGATATTGAAAGATTCCCCGTGATGCGCTGATAGCAGGATCAGGAGATAGCCTGTGATGGCATCGGTGATATAGCAGAAGGTGCGGGTGGCTTTGCCATCAGACAGCAACTTGATATTTCTTCCGTGCAAGACGTCATTGAAGAAATCCGGCAACACCCTTCCGTCGTCGATCCTAAGGCCGGGCCCGAAGTTGTTGAATGGCCGGGCGATCTTCACGGGCAGTCCGTATTGTTGGAAGAAATTCACACAAAGGGTTTCGCCATAGCGTTTGGATTCATCATAGCAGGCGCGGGGGCCGGTGCAGCTGACATTTCCCCGATAGGTTTCCTTTGTCGGGATGAATTCGGGGAATGGGTCTCCATAGATCTCGCTGGTGGAGAAGTACAGGAAGCTCTCACATCCGTTTGTGCGGAAGTGGTCGAGGAGATTCCGGAGGCCGATCACATTGGCATCCATCGTTTCGATCGGATGTTTCCTGTAGAAGATAGGGGATGCCACAGACGCTGCATGGATGACAAAATCGCATTGCGGTATGTCGTTCTTTGCAGTGATGTCGGCTTTGATGACTTTGAAATCCTCTCTTCCTTTGAAATATTCCATCCACGACGGGGTTCCGCGCAGGTAGTTGTCGAGGCAATAGAGCGTACAGGGCTCGTCGATGATTTTTTCCTCGTTGAGGTACATGAAGTAATGCGAGAACTGAGTACCGAGGAATCCCGCCCCACCTGTGAGGAGGATCGACTTTCCGGAGAACCTTGCGTTGTGTTCCTGAAGATTGGCCGTTATGGTAGCGGCATCCCTTCTGTAATGTTTGTCCATGATTTTTTTTCAGTTTGAATCAGTCCCAGGTATTCCAGGGTGCTTTACCGGAACTCCAGATATTTTCAAGATGGGCTTTGTCGCGCAGGGTATCCATTGCCTGCCAGAATCCGTAGTGTGGGAATGCTGACAGCTGCCCTTGTGATGCCAGTTCTTCGAGTGGATTTTTTTCCCAGATGGTCGCATCCCCTTCGCGGATATAGTCGAACACCGATGG
The DNA here is from genome assembly GCA_044361845.1 of Chitinophagaceae bacterium. Classification (GTDB taxonomy): domain Bacteria; phylum Bacteroidota; class Bacteroidia; order Chitinophagales; family Chitinophagaceae; genus Pollutibacter. Next base: position 4,497 of record JBIKIB010000115.1, read on the forward strand.
ATTCAAGACGAAGAATCCCCCGTTGATCATACCTTTTTCCCCGTCGGTCTTTTCGCTGAAATGATGCACGGTATTCTCCTGTCCATCCTGTTTGAAGGAGATCACGCCGAAGCGTCCGGGGGGATGTACCGCTGTGAGGGTTGCGTGTTTTCCGTGGGATTTGTGGAACTTCACCAGTTCTGTGATGTTCACATCCGACACGCCGTCTCCATAGGTCATGCAGAAAGGTCCGTCTTCGACGTATTTCCTCACCCGGTTCAGGCGACCGCCGGTCATGGACTCTGCGCCCGTATCTACGATCGTGATCTTCCAGGGCTCAGTATTGTGGCTATGGATGCTGGTCGTATTCTCCCGTAGGTCGAAAGTGACATCCGAGTTGTTGATGAAGTAGTCCGCGAAGTATTTTTTGATGATATGGCCCATGTATCCGGCACATATCACAAAATCGTTGATGCCATGCGCGGAATAGATCTTCAGGATATGCCAAAGGATCGGCTTACCGCCGATCTCCACCATGGGTTTCGGTTTCAATGTCGTTTCTTCAGAAAGCCTTGTTCCCAGGCCTCCTGCAAGTATGACTGCTTTCATGAAGGGTTCGGGTTGAGTGGGTTAGGAGATGGGGAAAAGTATGTCTTGTTCTATCCGGAGTGTATGTGCCAGCCTGCCCTGGGGAACGATCACATCGTCGTACCCGACAGCCTGGTCTTTCTTCACCGGATTTTTCAGGATGCAGTCTTCTGCAAGCCCTATCGGGATGAGGTTTTGGGATCTGGTGATCTCATACGTCTCACATTGTCCGTAGGTGCAATAGCCTCCTAGTCCGTCGAGTTTCTCGCCGGCTTGCAGATCTTTTTTTGCCAGCGTGATCACATCCACCCTGGGTCCGAAGTCGGGGGTGACGATCTTGTCACCGAAGAGTACAATGCGTGCGATGGAGATTGGGACTTCGAAATGCAGCAGGTGGTAGGGTGTATAGAACGAATACAGCGGGCCTTCCCCAAGTTTATTATAGTTCAGGTAGTGGCACTGCTTTGGATCATCATGAGTTCCGATGACATACACGCCCGGTGCTGGTTTTAGTCCGACGACATAATCCACGATGCCGCCCATGGATCTGAGCTCATCGATATCGTAGACCTTTGTGAGGTCATCCACATGTCCGGTGTAGTTCATATTGAAGCGGCTGATCAGTTCTTCTTTATGGAGGGAGAAGTCGTAGCCGTACATGCCCCTCTTTGGGATCGTCATGCCCGTGGCATTGGCGACAAGTGCCTGTTCGAAAGAGATTTTTGTGCCATCAGCGAAGCTCGTCACCATGTGTGGGGTTTGTCCCCATTGCTCGGCGAATCCCTTTTGTGTGGTCGGGTTACGATAGAAATCCTGTAGTCCTTTGATATTGCCGCACACGAGTGGCGTGATGCCGAAGGACTTCACGAATCTGAGCAGGTTCATCTCCACACCCGGCTGGTCGCCATCGCAGCCGCTGATGATCACTCCTGCCTTCCTGGCATATTCCTGTATGATGGGGCCGATGGTGGCATCGACTTCTGCGTTAACGAGCAGCACGTGTTTGCCATGTTCGATGGCTGTCATCACCACCTGGGCACCGAATTCAACATGGCCCGTCATCTCCACGAGGATGTCTATGTTCGACGCCTTGCAAAGCAGGGCGGGGTCATCCACGACGCAGTATTTCCCCCTTTTGATATGATCCTCCACAGCGGATACCGTGCCGGCTTCGCCCACTTCTGTCACGCCCGCGAATGCGAATGCGTCTTTTGCCTTTTCAATGCTCCTGTTGGATATGGCCGCCACCCGCATGCCCCTGACGGCATTGACGATGAGATGGGTGAGCCCTTTGCTCATGAAACCTGCGCCTATGAGCCCCACTTGTATGGGTCTGCCTTCTGAATGTCTTTTTTGAAGTGCGTTGTCGATGATGATCATGCCTTGGTTGTTTGATTGGTGTTTTCCTCTTGGATGAATAATTCCCAGCTTTTGTCTTTTTCCGAGATCATCTCCACCGGCACCGGCCATTGGATGTTGAAAGCGGGATCGTTGTACAGGACTCCCCGTTCGAATTCAGGTGCGTAAGGCGTGCTGACCAGATAAGTCATCTCCACCTGATCGGTGAGCGTCAGGTATCCATGTGCGAACATCTCCGGTATATACAGTGCGGTCCTGTTATCCGCGTTGAGCTCGATGCCGAAATGCTGCAGATAAGTAGGGGAGCCCTTCCTCATGTCAATGACGACATCAAAGACCGATCCGCGTGTGCATTGAACCAGCTTTGCTTCTCCCATCGGAGGAAGTTGGTAGTGCATCCCCCGAAGGGTACCTTTCCTATGGGTGTATGCGATGTTTCCTTGCGAAATATGGTGGTTCATACCTCTTTCAGCAAATTCTTTTTCACAAAAGATGCGTGCGAATCCCCCGCGTTCGTCCGTACGGAACTCGGGGATCACTACCATTACATCCTTCAAAGGCGAAGGCTTGAAGATCATTGAGTATTGTTTGATGTACAGGCAATGCCCGTAATGAAATCAAACGGCCACTGTTATGGCAAATTGCCTGTGTGTATTCTTTTTTCATTTTTCACAGATCAGCTTGAAACATGAAAGTGGGGCAGTTTTCAGGAAGAATTTTCCCGGTTGTCCGCTGCTTATCCCATATTTGTTTTTTGGTGTTGTTCCTGACGCCACAGATGTGCTGAGATGTACAGCCGTGATGGGTCAAAAATATCCTGAATTATTTCAAAATGCAAGTGGCCTGAGACCGCATCACCCTTTTTGTAAAAGAATGGGAAAGGGTCAGTGGATGGGGAAGCTCCTGTAGCCCCGATCCGCTGACCCTTTCCTATTGCATGGCTGTGAGTGTTTGGGTGTTCAATCTTTTGATGATCAGAAGATGGCGGCGTCCTGTTCGCTTCTTTGACCGAGTTCGCGATATGATAGGCTCTCGAGCTGGGGAATGGCGACCAGGAATTTCCCTCCCCAGTCTCTTATGTAATCGAGTTGTTGCATGATCTCGGATTTAAGATTCCACGGAAGAATGATAACGTAATCGGGTCTGCCGCTCCGGATCCTTTCTTCATCAACGATCGGGATATGGTTTCCCGGCATGTATTTGCCTGCTTTCTCGGGGTTCCGGTCGACCACATATTCCAGATAGTCTTTCCTTACCCCTGCAAAATTGAGCAAGGTATTACCTTTCGCTGCAGCTCCATAAGCAACGACTTGTTTCCCCGCTCTTTTTTGCTCGATCAGAAATATCAGCAGGTCGTCCTTGATCTTCTGCAGTTCCTTATGGAATCCAAGGTAGACGGCGGTGTCGAGCATCCCGGCATCCTTTTCGCGGCTTAGAAATGACGCTACGTTATTCGTTACGGGATGGTGCATCACGTCGCTCCTTTGACCATAGACACGAAGGCTTCCGCCATGGGTACTGACTTCTTCAACATCAAAAACGTCCAGGCCGTTGGAGCGGAAAACCGACTGCACCGCGTGCAAAGAAAGGTAGGAGAAGTGCTCATGGTAGATCATGTCGAAAAGCTTGTTCCGGATCAGGTTCATGAGATGCGGGAACTCAAATGTCACCACGCCATTGGGCTTCAGCAGGATGGCAAACCCTTTCACGAAGTCGTTTATGTCTGGGACATGTGCAAGGACGTTGTTGCCGGTCATGAGGTCTGCATGCACCCCCCCGGCGGAGAGCTTTTGTGCCAGTGCCACGCCAAAGAATTCCTCGATGACCTCAATGCCTTTTCCCCTTGCGATGTTCGCCGCCACATGGGTGGGTTCGATACCCAAACAGGGGATGCCCTTTTGTTGCACATATTGAAGGAGGTAGCCATCATTTGAGGCGACTTCTATGACCCTGCTGGTCGGGCCTAGACCGAAACGCGAGGTGACATGGCTGACATAATCTTCCGCATGCCGGAGCATGGTGCTTGAGTAAGAACTCAGGTATGCGTAATCGGCAGAGAACATCGCATCGGCATGGACAATGTCCTGCGTCTGCACCAACCAGCATTTGTCGCATAAAAGAACTTTCAACGGATACCATGTTTCCGGTCCGTAGAGGCTTTTCTCATCAAGATAGGCATTGGATGGTGGACAGCTCCCGAGATCGACGAAAGTGTGTGTCAATTCATGATGACAATGGCGACAATTCATACTTGAGGTGTTTGGTGTTTATTAAGGTTTTAACGGTACAGATGGCATCGGTCTGTTATATGCATGACATTCATGTCCATGCGGTTGAGTCATGGTACCGGTAAAATCAATTGTGGGATCAGCAGGTATTGTGGTCTAACATGACAGATCTGATCATGACCCTGATGGACCAGGGTCAGACATCATGTGAAAGAGGTATGCAATATTATCAAAGGGATTACCATGACATTCATTTTTCTCTTTCAAGATTCGCATATCCTCGATGCAAGATTCACATTTATCAACAATTTCGCCTACTCTAACTCTTGCTGCGGTCAAGTGACTTGCGAAATATGGCCAAGTGGTCTATTTTTATCCCGTTCAGGTCCGCAACATCAGTTTGGCAAATCATCACAGATACGACATGAGGGTATACATAGATGCTTCCTGCGATATTCATTACGCTTCTTTCTACATTGAAGGAGTCCGCCGATTGTTCGGGAAGTCATCCGTGCGATTCAGTTCCAGCCATTTCAAGCGTTTCAAGCATAATAACGATTACATGGCCATGGTCTTCGAAGACCGGCAGGGAGGTCAGTATCGTGTGGGGATAGATTTCGGGGATTCCAGGACCTTCAAGCAGGCCGTTTATGATTGGTGCGACATTTATGCCAAAGTGAATCTGACACCGGATGATCATGTGCAATTCCCAAAATCATTCCCCATTGGGCCTGCAGGTCCGGGTATTAGGATCTATTCTTCTCTTGAAACGGTTTATCACGGGGCGATGAACCTGTTGAAAGCGTATACGCGCATTCCTAACAAGCGACAGTATATCTCTGATTACAAAACGCAATACACCCGCCGTCTGCCTTATAGCTGCTATGAAAAAGTGGGGGAGTCAAAGCATGACTACGTCCATTTTGTCTGCTCACTCTGGAAGGATGACAAAGAGACCAATGACTTTCGTGCCAATTTCATGAATGTGGTAAAAGGAGTGGAAGGTCTACGTTTTGAAGGGGGATTTGCACCGCGACCAGACCATTCGGTGAAGGGGTATGAGGCCCTGGAAGGCAAGCCCTTTGAGCCTATGGACGTTTATATGCGAAAGATCATGGATTCGCTGGTGGTCTTCAATACCCCTGCCGTGAAGAAATGCCATGGCTGGAAGCTACCGGAGTTCCTTGCATGGGGCAAAGCCATCATCACCACGCCGATGTTGAGGATGCTGCCTGCACCGCTGGTGGATGGAGAGGATGTGATCGTGACGGACGGGAGCATCGGGGATCTGTCAGAAAAGATAGAAGCTATAATGACTGATCCGGCATTACGAAGGCGTCTGGAGCAAAATGCCCGGAAGTATTATGATACATACCTGACGCCGGAAAGGGTGATATCCCGGATCCTGGAGAAAGTGGGAGATCGGA
>JBIKIB010000004.1:0-31586 GCA_044361845.1 Chitinophagaceae bacterium
ACCTGAATGAATTCGAGGATGAGGATGCGGTGCAGCGACGTTTCATCCGTCACGGATGACATCCTCTCGCTCCTGAGGACCTCCGCGATCCTTGCCAGGACAGCCCGACCCGTCATCCCCTTCAGGACGATCGTGAGGTATGCCGTCCATGCCGCGATCAGATCCCTGAACGCATCGGGCTTGAGGCCGACCTTTGATGCGACCGATGATGCCAGTGCCGCCGCCTCGACGGATGCGACGGTTGTCATATCAAGAGGGCTGAACACATCCTCGGTCAAAACCCCATCGGATGTCCTTTTTCCACGGAGTTCCCTCCCTACGAGGTCACGGGGAATTTTATGCCGGTCAAGCATGACCGAAAAGATCAAAAGATCCCTCGAACTGATCCTTTTCACCTGTATGAGTTCGCGGATGAGGATGCGGTGCAGGGATGCTTCATCCTTGATGGTCGACATACGGTTCCGGAGTAGGATTTCGGCGATCCGAATCAGGTTGCGTTGTTCGTCCCTCCCCTGCCGGATGGATGACAGGTATCCGGCCCATGCGAGGATGACACGCCGAAATATATGTGGCGGCAATGCCGTTCCGAAAGCCGGTGCCATGAAAAATTGCAGGAGATCAGGTATCCCCCCGCTATCGCCGGGAATAAGGGCATCAGCAGAGGGAGACATCCAACGGTCCGCGAAGGTAAGCCCGTCGGAAGATCGCTGCCCTCCGAGGGTTTTTAACACAAGATCTTCAGGGATATCATGCCGCTTAAGGTTATGCATCAGGACTTTCAGGTCACTGGAACGAATGGTTTTCACGGGTATGAGCCCGAGCATGAGGATCCGGTGCAGCGATGCTTCATCCTTTATCGTCGATACCCGGTTGCGAATGAGGATCTCCGCGATCATTTCCCAACTGCGTCGCCTGGTGATGCCGGGCTTTGAGGATCGCAGGTAGCCGACCCAAGCGGCGATGACTTCCCTTAAAGCAGCCGGATCCATGTCGGCGCTGACAGCGGACGAGAGGCTAATATCCATGAAATCAACCCTCCTGCTATGGCCAGGGGCCGCCAGTAAATGGATGCTCAGCCCTTCGGAGAGGGATACCGGCCTTGTCTGGTCGTCCAGCGCGATCTCCATCACCTGCAAGGAGGACATATACCCGTGCATGACCAGGGTGGAGGCGACTGCTTTGTTGAATCGCACCAATGCGGGTTCATCTGAGGGGATGGTTTGTCTTACGAATATCCTGCGCAGGAATACTTCTTCGCTGATGCTGACCCCTTTGGCGGCAGCCATCCAGGCCCTTACCTGTGCCTGGAGGACTTCGGGATTCGTCCCGAACCGCACCGATAAAGCCTTGTACAACCCTTGCCGATCGAGCCAGTCGGCCAGAAGATGCAATCGGGAAGATCGTTTTTCCTTTCTGATCAGCAAAAAAACGGCATCATCATCCACGGAGAGTATGTTTCGGATGTGATCGGTTTTTTCATCAGCCGGCGTTCCGGCATATGGATGTCCTTCGGGAAACACGGTCTGCTCCAGCAGGGCCGATACCCAGGCCGAGGGTTCATTGATGGTATCATCCCCTTGACCGGTAACAGCATAAGACTTCCATGCGATCAGTTGCTGGGGCACCGGCTTCCATGCCGTGGCGGAGGATGGATCTTCTTTGAAGAGTTTCATGAAGGCCGTTCGGCCGATCCGGCGCATGAGCATCACGGTGACTTCCTCCAGACGATTGGCGGCGAATAGCGAAGAGAACATAGGAGTCAGCTGCTGCTCTTCACCGGCACGGGCAATGATGGTGTCCATGATGCCTGCCAGGGACTGGCTGACAGGCTGGTCGGAGAACAATGCAGGGTACATGTCGAGCATCACAAATGCCCGCAAAGCATCCCCCTCCTGCTTCAGCCAGCCAAGCCTCCGCAGCATTGCGAGGACTGTTTCGTACTGTCTGACGATGGCACTCATCCGAGATTCGGGATAGATCCGCGACAGTTGGCGAAAAAGTCCTGAGTCATCACCATAGGAGAAGAAATGCGCAAGTTCCCTGTTGAAACGGTTATCGCGGAGTATCTGTTTGAATTCCATACTGTGCTTGGTCAGCAACAGCTCAAAACTGAATAGGATATTATCGAAGAAATTGACCCCGGCCTCCTGCAGCACCCTGTCGAGGTCGAGGATATTATACAGGTTGATGATCTCCTTTTCACGCGTCCACCTGGCCTTTGCCTTTCCCTGGCGAAGTTGCATGGTCTGTGGCGGTGGGGCGAAGAATGGACGGGCCTCCGAGAGCTTTTCAGGCAGTATGTAAGGGGTGTCGGCGTCAGGATGCACGGCGCGTCGGAGCGTCGCAAAAAGCCTGTTCATATTCACGGGCATGTTCCGGCTTTCAAGGCTGCCGCGTATGAAACTGCGTTTCGCATCTTCCACGATCCTGCTATCCGTCGTGATGCCGGAACCAGCAAGCAGGTACCTGACAGCGACCGAGACGGCATCTGCTTCCTCTTCATAGAGCAACTGCACCAACTTCTCAAAAACCTTATCGGTCAGTTCAAAGGTCAGCAATTTTTCCTCCAGGATCCTTCGCACCTGCCGGGCTTCATAGTGGCTCCGAAAACGGGTAAGGTGGGCGAGCAGCTCGGTCATGCCGGATGGATCGGCCTTATCGATCTTCAATGAACGCACCCCCAGAGCGGAAGCCATTGGATGGTCATGGACGGTGAACTGCTGATTGCCCTGATGATGCATCAGGTTGTACCGGAGTGCGAACACCATGAAATCCCGATCGATATCGATATGGGCCGCGATCTTTTCAAACAGGACACCGGGGTCTTCCACCACGGCGGCAGGAACATTCTTGCCGTATCTCAGGTAGGCCGAAATGAGGTCCTGCAAGGCCCTGTTGCCTTTCCCGAGGATATCCGTACCCTTCAGGTAGATGAGCTCCCGCATGAAGTCCTTTGGCAGGATCCGGATGAGCTCATCAGGAAGTTGCTGGGCATACCTGCGCATATCTGACGGGGTTACGGGCATCCCGTCCCGCAACTGTTGTGATTCCCGGGTCGCCTCAAGCAACTGATTGACGATCTGGCTGAACCTGTTTTCGGAGGAAATGCCGGAAATGGCCATGGAATCGGCAACGACCGAGAGCAGGTCAGCATAGCGCAGATTATGACGAAGGGCCATCTTCTGGAAATGCAGTTGTAGGAATGCCTGATCGTCAATATTGTTCAGGTCATTCCTCGCGTAGATCTCAAGGGTGATCTCATCCACGGATCGCTGTACGCGGATATTGGTCTGGTTGATGGGTTTCAGCGTGCGTTGAGCGGAGATGTACACGTCCCTGACCCATTCGAGCAACTCCTTTTTCCGGGGGGCGGCCTTTTCAAAAAATCTCCGCAGCGATTTGGAAGACACCCGGTCTATGATGCGATCCCTGACCATCCTGCTCTTACCCAAACGGATGACCAGGTCCTCGAGATCCTGCAAGTGATCGGCCATGAGCCCCATGAATAGCCTGTTGACGGCTTCCGAAAGGCTGACAGACCGTTGCCCCGGCAGGTGACCGGTCTCCAAAAAATACCGCAACTGGGCCAGCATATCTTCTTTCTGCTCAGGGAGTGCAGCCTGATATGGCTTAGGGATGGCAACTTCCGGCAGGTCGTTTTGTGTGACTGCAGCAGGAACGGATGGGGTCTTCCGTGCAGACACAGGTGGCTTCCCGATGCGGTCAACCGGCAGGTCGTTTTGCGTTACTGCAGTAGGAACGGACGGAGCGCTCCGTGTGGGAACGGGGGCCTTACCGGTGTTCATGGCTGGTCTGGCCTGGAAGAAATCAGGCAGGAGCAGCTCACCGGGTCGCTTCGGGTCGAAGCGTGCTTCTGGCGCATTCGTTATCAGAAGCAGATGCCGGAGGATGTTTTCCTTCATCCTGTCCTGTACGCCCCCCCTTCCGTAGCGGCCTTCGAGCCGGTGGCTGATGCCTTCTGCCAACAGGGACATATCCTTTGAGGTCCATCCAAGATGATGGGCCTTCATGTCGACCCACAGGCTAATGAGTGCGTCCAGGTCAAGCAGATGCAGCAGCCTTCGGGATCTTTCAGGATCGCGAAGGGCGTGGAAAATGAGGTTTTTGATTTTGTACGACGGCCTGCGTAACAGGGATAGCAAAGACATGTTGTCGATGCGTTCGTTACGAGCGGCCCACCAGGGCAGGTTCCCATGTTGTATGAAATAGGTCAGAAGGCGGTCGCGTCGGGACTTGCTGCGTGTTCGTTCATGCAGGGTGCCGGCATCCTTTCGCTCCATTCCGGCCAGATACGACTGCAGGGATCCAGATAATTTTGAGGCAAAATTCTTCTCAAGGTCATGGATGCTGATCTCACCGATATCCAGCTCCAGTCTGTCGATGGTGATATCAAAATCCTTCGGGGAATATGCTTTCAGGATCCGGTCGAGCTCGTCCGCGAGCCCTCCTTCGGCCATACGCTCCATCTTTGCGCTGAACTCCCTGAACACCGCCTCATCCTGCACATCGAATGAGAAGATCAGTCTGTTGATGATGTTGCGACCGGTCATGATCAGCCGTTGATCTTTCTCAGTCGGGTGAGCATCTGTATGATCTGCACGGAGAGCATGTCGAGTTCACTGTAGTCATCCATGTCTTTTGTCTTCATCTGCAGCCATTTGCCGAAGAGGTCTTCGAATGCGGAGAGTTTCTCCGGGTCGAGCAGGTATACCTCCGCCGTGAAATGCGCTGGGATATTCTCGGATACCAGCCCCCGGAAGAGGGTGATGAATTCCTCATTCTGGAAGCGTGAAGGCCAGGATGGCAGTATGAAGCTGACCGCATTCGAGAAAACGAATTCCTCCGGTATCTCCACGCGGATGTTCCGGGTATTGGTGATCTCGAGCACCTGGGTGAGTTCGACCTCACGGGCAAGGATACGCGAAAGGTATGCGGCAGCTTCTGAAAGTGATTTCTCCGCAACGACCCTGGAGTTGAAGGTCTTCTTTAGGCTTGCCACAGGCTGCTGGTTGGAATCGTACAGCACGACGCGGAAGGTCATGTTCTCATCCTCTGACAGGATGCTGAAGTTCTCGGGGTGACTGCCAAGCAACGGGATCTCGTCAGCAATGACATTCTGCTGTTCCAGCGTTCCCGGGAAGTAGCCTGTCATGAAGATCGCACCCCTGCTATCGAGGATGTTGAAGGTGAAGAAGATCGGTTCCAGTGGCCGCAGGAGGATGTGTTCCAACATGTGGAATCCTTCACATTCCCGGTCGATCTCATTGACCTTCATGCGCAGCTTGTTCATCATCCCTTCACAAGCCCCGGCATCCTCATGCTCATAGATGAGGATCTCCTGCGGGATGTCAGGCGTCTTGAGCAGCAAGAGGCTCCGGGTATGCTCCCCCTGCGGCAGGTGGAGGATCCGGAGGAATCTCGGACTTATCCCCTGGCTGAAGAGAAAGGGAATGAAGGATATACCCATCCTTGGGAATTTCAACTGGTCGGTCCCGTATTCGGATGTAGGAAGCCTGAGGATACTGTGGCGTTCCCCTTCTTCATTTTCCAATGACTCCTCTTGCCAGACGGGCTCTTCTTCGGTGGTTGTTTTCCGCATCCCGAACCATTCCAGCAGCGGGCGCACAAGAGAACGCCGGGTGACGTGCCGCATGTTGAGGGATAAGGCAAGTTTCTTTTCCAGGACGGAGATGTTGTCTGTCTCCCATATCCCGGCCTGCCGGTAGTCGAACGCTGTGTTTCGTGAAGTGGACAGGTGCACGATATTGCTGAGAAAACGGATCTTGGTCCGTACGATCTCTTCATCGACCATATCGGTGCCGGACACCGGGTTTTGCTGCGTGTGCTTGCGCAGGGTTTCTTTGTCGATATGTTCACTGAACCGGGCCATCAAGTGGTCCAGGATCCGGTTCAGGCGCAGGTAATAGTTCCCTTTTTCATTGGAGATCTCGCGCAGGAACTCCCCGTATGCCGCCGGATCTTCATTGAGGAGATCCTGGAAAAAAGGGATATCCGTCGGCAGCTGTGTGAAGTAAGTGGCGCCTTCTGCCTGGTCGATCGACAGGAGCTTGCGCATATTCGTCAGCTGCGATAAATGGTTGGCGATGATCTGCTCGAAGAAGGCGAGATAGGCCCTGAGCTGTTTGGCCTGGCCTCTTCGTTCATCGGTATCGCTTTTTGCGACCTGATTACGGGTACCCAGACCATAGATCGCGGGGAAATCATTGTGTATCGAAAAATGCCGTTCGATCTCCTCCGGCTTGAAGCGGCCTTTGGGAAGCCGGTTCCGGTATTGTATCCTGCCCAGATAATTGTTCCGCCTGGAGGCCATTTCGAAATCAAGCAACTGCTGCGTGGTCACCGGATCGACAACGATCTCGAGATTATTCCGCATAAGGCTAAGCTTCTGGCTATCGGAAGCGGAAATCCCCACATATTCAATGACCGGATAAGACCCTGCTGCGAAATTGATCTGGTCTTCCTTCACGACGAGGCCTTTGCGGAGCACCTGCAGCTCCACAATGCTCTTGACGCCGGGCACCCGCATGATGATATCCCGTATCCTGGAAACGAACACAGAATCTGATTTTGGTTTGAGGTGCTGGTCGAGGATATGACCATGAACAGGCCTTGGTCCCGAAAAAACCTGATCGATCGGCATACCCGACTGAATGAGGTCATAAGGATTCTGGAACATCACTTCCGGGTTGATGTATTCATCGAGCTCGGTGAAGATCCTTGCCATGACGTACTCGCCAATGGCATCGATATCGATGTTTATCTTCCCTGTAATGGCCAGTGGCACTGCCTCCAGCAGGGTGAGCCTGCCGAGGTCACTACCAAGGTTGCGGTGCTTGTGAAAAAGTTCAGAAACTTCCCGTGTGAGGGTTACTTTTTCCTCATCATCAAGTTCCTCTCCGCTCTGGATAAGGACTTCATACAGCCCTTTGTATCCATAGGAATCATCCCTGACGGGGTTGACCCAGGCATTCTTCACCAGCCGGACACGATCAATGATCATCTTGCGATAATCAGCCGTGGTATGCGGATCACAATGAAAGATATCTTCTGGGGGAAACAGCAGATTGTTTCGTACACTGTCAAATTCATCCACGCCGATGAAGAATAGATCCTCTACAGGCATGTTTGTCCTGTAGGTCAGGTCCATCAGTGCATAAATGAGGTGTTCCAGGATGGTGACACCCGGGTCATGGTAGTTGTAATCTGTCCATATGTCACCGGAATATTTCTGTATCAGCCGGATTCCTTCCTCATAGAGGTCATTGAACCGAAGGCCGACATGGTCGTATTCCTTTGTGGATATTGAATCTGGCAAATCAGAGGTTTAAGCGGGAATCATTCCATCAGACCGGTCACATTGAATCTGATGGGGAATGGTTCCCCGGTTTTGTCATCTATACCATAATGGGAGGCTGTGCTCACCTGTAAAGCGTAATCATAGAGTTCACCTTTCCACCTGAATCGGATCCGGTTGAAAAAGCTACCGTAGCAGGCGGATGTTTTCCGGATCTTTCCGAAAGACAATCTGCCTCCAAAGGTATTGAGTGCAATGGCATGCGCCAAAGCATATTTTCCTCCGCCTTTCTTGCCATCGACCCGGGCCATGATTTCATACGCACAGGGAGCATCAAGCCGGCTTATGACATCATGCCACTTGCCATCCCCGGGCACTGCACCGGTGATAAGGTTTCCGATCCTTTGTTTCATACCCACCGCACCATTCACATCGAGCATATGCTTCGGATTGGGCATTCCGATGCCCACCAGCCCCCCCTCCTTCATCACCAGCCTTGTCCCGTGGCCGTGCTCCTGAAAGGAGAGACCGGGTATCTGGTTGTCGTTCAGACTCAGAAACCACTCCGGTTCCTGATTCTGCATATTCTGAAAAAAGGATATAAGGCGGTTGGAATAGCCCACAGGGGAGATCCTGAAACCCTGGTCACCACCGCGGTCGATGCCATCATCAACGATGTTGATGGAAGACTCAATCAGGTCGGAGAAATGCTCTTCCGTGGGGGCACTGCCTTTCTTGAAGTAGTTCTTGAGTGTTTGTCTGTTCAGGAGGGCCATGTATTCATATTTTCAAGGTGAACCAATAATCATCCTGTTGTTCTTCATTCCCCTTCGGTACGAGATCCTGCGCACTCTCGGGAGTCGAGCCCGGTTTGAATTCATCCCCCACGATCAGATTCGACCCGATCATCAGATCTTCCAGACTGGTTGATTCCGGTGGATGGTATGTATTATCATGGATGATCTCAATATTATTGCCGCTGAATGGCACCAGGATCGACCAGGGATTGCCCAGGATGATCTCATCGGTCTCGTCATTGCCGGCAGAATCCCGGAGCAGGTATTTCCCATCATCATCGACTTTCATATGGATGATCGAGAAGCCCGTGACAAAAGCCACATAGGGCCTGTTCTGGATGAAATTGAGGATATCTGACCGTTTGAAAGGTTGGCTGCTGAGGGCCGTATCCGTCGTGCCATAAAACCACGGACAGATATAGTGGAGCATATCCTCGTAAAGTGACCGAAGCGTTGCACCCACTTCTGTACTGTTCAGCCGGATCTTTCCCTTGAACCAAATGTATTCATAGGTTGGATTGCGTATGGTGATCTCCGCAAAGGGCGAAGTGACCTGTGCCAGATATTGTTCCATTTTCAGGATCTGTCCCGGATTCAGAAGCGGCTGGTAAAAAACCGAGGAGGAAGCGATCTTGGGTAATGCGACGACCACGATCTGACCAACACGAAGGATCGACTCATTGCCCATATGGCCGTAGGTCCTGACCATGGACAGCCAGTCGAATTTTCGCAGGAGCATCTTTTCCATATCCCAGCGGGTGATCGCCCGGTTCTTATGGCGGAGGATCTCGCTGACCCTGAGGTTGAATTCCATCTGGGTTTCGGGTGGTCTGCCATCCACCGTCGGCAGCGGCTGATGCAGGGATAGCACACCGGGCAAATCCTTTTCAAGGCTTTGCGCACTATGGGCGGGAAGGGATATCGGGTGATCCAGCTCCTTCGGATCGATCCGGTAGATGGCGGAAGCCGCGTTCGGATGGATCCGACGGATGCGGCTCACTAACTCGGCCTTCTGGCTGGCCCCTGCCGAGATCCAGAACAAACCTGACGCCATCGTGGTGTTGTCGCTATTGATATCCACCGGCAGTTCTATCGACAGGATGCCGGGGTTGATAAGGTCGCTCGTTTCGTCAAAAAGTATCTTCTCCGGACGGAAAGGCTTCCAGACATCATTACACAAATAAGACCACCGAATCTCCGGACCCTTACCGAAAGTCCACTTATCATTCCGCTCCAGATCGAACAGCAGGTTTATATTATCCCCGGGCTTCACATGCTCCAGACCTATGAACAAAGAACCTTCCATGCTGAAGAAAGGGATCAGTTTACGGCCTTTGATCTTCGCATCGGAGAAGATCAGCTGCTTGCCGAAAGGATGCAGGTGGATAAAGCTGTCCTGCGAGTTGGCGTCATTTTGAAATGACCGGGAAGTGGAGAAAATAAGGCTGGTGGATGCCGTATAGTTGATGTACAGGTTTTCCGCCATTGGGGTGAACGGATCCCTGGGGGCTTCGATGGTAAAGTTGCCTGACTTACGGGTGATCTTGACATCGGTGGACCGGGAAATGGCGGCATTATAGACATCGCTGTACACTTCAAAGCCGAAGCCAATGGCCGGCGATACCAGCTCCATCTTCAGGAAACCGAGTTCCTGACGGCTGTTGTAGTCTTTGAGTTGCTCCATGCGGATATCGTGCCGCTGCCGGATATTGAGCTTACCGACTTCTACGGAGCCGATGAATCGGGTTTTGCTCACCCCGCCCGACTCATCGGACGTTTCGAACATATCGACAAGCTGGGCTTCCTCATGTTCTTTTGGATAGAACTTGTAGCGCGACAATGCGCTGAGCCGCAACCGAAAACTATCATTGGCGATCTCCCCCGGGTAGCCGGCAAAGTAAGTACTTAGGCCCGCCTCACCGAGAGGAAGGGCGTGAAAATCCCATCCGACCTGCAGTTCATCGAGTTTTTTTGAGAATATTTCATCATTACCGATGAGGAGAAAAGATCCCTTTCCAGGGCTTGCCCCAAGCAATTCAAAAGGACCCGAGTCGGATAGTGGACCCGTACTGCTATGCAGCGAGAGATTTCTCAGATCGGAGACCTTCACCTGCACCTTGAGCTCTTCCAATTCCAGGAACTGCAGGTGAGAATATGGATGGTATGCATTGGAGCCGGAAAGCCTGATGCGCAGCAGTGGTTGTTGCTGGCCGAGGTCTGCCTGATGGATCTCTTCTGCATAATGCACCATGGAAGGCGCACCCTTGTCCAGCGTAAACTGAAGGGAAAACTGCCGGATATCCCAATGTGCTGGCGGCAGGAACCGGAACTGTTTCACCCCGACCCATCCTTCGGGTCCGGTATAGTCCAAGATGACGGAATCGGAAAAAACAGAGTGAAAGATCTCATCCGGTTTAACACGCCTGAAATTGGAGATATCCATCAGGATCGTCGTCAGAAAATGGAAAGAACTTTCAGTGAATGTGAATAAGAGCGTGACCTCTCTTTCACCACCTGACAGCCGCAGCACGGGTGATGCGATGGCAAAGCCAACCGTGGCATTCGTCATCGTCCGATCGACCGGTGATAGGAATCGCTGTTCTTCACCGAGCGCACTCCAGGCACCTGCTCCTTCGTCACGGACATCCACTTCACCGGCATATATGCCGGTGACCATCTGGAAACGACTGTTCTGATCCACCTGTGCATTCCTGGAGATGAAAAAAGTGGAAAGCCTTGATATCTGCATGGAGCAGAGACGCACATCCCTTTCCAGCGCGTAGCGGCGTTCGATACCCTCAGCATTCTGACCCGCCAGTACGATGGATCCCTGCGGGATGAGCAGTCGTTCATGTGAATCCTCGACCTTGAAACAAAGTAGCATCTTATCGGGAACCCTTGGTCTTTTCTGCAGGCCCAGTATCTCTTCGAAATAAAATTTCAACTGTCGTTCAGGGATGCTGTTGATGTCTGTCTGCACATATCGGTACAGCTGCAGGAAAGCCAGGAACAAGCCGATATGCGGTTGATGAGAGGGATTCTCTTCCAGTGATCTTTCCAGCAGTTGTCTGGCCCTCACCATGAGCACGGACACGGTGCTGTAGACCGGTTTAAGGATAAGCATCAGGTGCTTTAGGGCCTTCCCGAGCAATTCCGGATTGCCCGACGATAACTGGAGATCTGTTCCCTGCACTTCCTGATCCTTGTTCCACAGCGAGGAGAAGCCCGCCACATCGATCTGCAGGAATGGAACACCCTCACGGTCAAGGGTACCTGCACTTACCGCCCTGAGCTTGAGCAGGCTTGCCTGCCCTGAATATTCAATGGCGGATGTGAGCTCCAGTTCGAGCGGGGTGCTATCACGGTTCTTGTTGAATCTTGCGGAGATCAGGTACCAGTCATTGACGGTATGCAGCAGGCGGCTGATGCTTTCGAAGAGGTCCCTTATGATGTTGAGCTTCCCAGTAACGGTAGGCTGGTTCTCGAACGAGATGAGGATACTGATTCTTTTCTTCTCGACCTGTTCAAGCGGGAACCGGTCTATTTCTGCAAGGAGGAACACTTCATCGGAGATGAAGAGCTCATGCCAATTGCCGTCAGGCCTGTCATCCGCATTAAAATACCTGATCCTTGAAGAGAGCTGGTTGACGAATCCCAGGAAATCACTGAACGTACGTTCATCCGGCAAAAAATAGCCAGGGGCAAGGGCTCTTGAAGCCTCTCCCGAATCAAGGTGACGCAAATATTGATCGATCCTTAGCAATGGCTTTTCAATTACTGGATATGAGTACCTTCTATGAGGTAATATGGGAATACTATGTTGTCTCTGATATTGGTCGCCTGCACCTCGTACCCTATGCGAATACGCACGATACCATCGGTGATCGAACTGTTGTCGATCTCCACGGAATGCACGATGATCCGGGGTTCATAGGTACGGATATCATTCAGGATCCTTTCACTCAGGTAACTGAGGTTCTCGTTCTTCGTCGTATCGAAGAAATGATCTGACAGAATGCTTCCGTAGCCCAATCGCATCAGCCTTTCCCCCCTCCTGGTGCTGAGATAGATCTCAAGGCTCTGCCGGATGTCGTTTTCATCACTCACCATGCGCACGTCCCCGGAACTCCGGTTGAATGTCGGAGGGAAGGCCCAGCCTTTACCCAAAAATGATTTCTCCTTGTTCATGGGGTTTTCATCCTCCGATCAAGACATTCGATATGCCGAGTGAAATTTTTCCTCCGTGCACCATCAGGTCTTTCTGTCGTGCCGCAGGCTTCCCTCCGAACTTCACCTTAATCGATCCCTTTTGTATCACGTTCGGGAGATGTATCGAAAACAGACCTGCGGGCGTCGGGATACGGTTCATGCAAAGGGTCATGTCGCCTTGTTTGGAGGCCTTCAGATTTATGATCTTCACATTCGGACTACAAGGAAAAAAAATTGGTATTGTCAGATGTGTTCCGGCAGCATCAGGCACGTTGCACTCGTGCATGGATACCATCGTACAGGCAGGATTTCCCATAATGAATCTCTTTGTTGTTTCAGTTTACATTGACCATCGAGCCCTTGATGTTCACTTGGCCCGTGGCTTTGATATCAGCACCGCTGCTGGCCGTGACACTGAACTTCCCTTTAGCCTTCAGGTCCACATCCTTAGCATCCAGAATCACCGAATTGGTGGATGATTTGATCGTGATGGCCTTGGTACTGGTCAGTTTAATTTCAGCCTCGCTATCGAAAGTAATATTTTTTTTGCTCTTGACTGCAATTCCAGATGCCGTTGTCACGATGGAGTTGCCGTTCTGGTCCTCTATCGTGATCGATTTCCCCTTATCGGAAATAACGATCTTGTTATTTCCCGGTGTGGTCAGCGTGATGATCTTATCCTTATCATTGAATTCCATCGTGAGCTTATTCTTTGTCACGATCGACTTGATCGAGTTATCGGCCACGAATGTTTCCTTTGGCTTATGCTTATCGTTGTACAGGGATCCGAGCACGACCGGATATCGGGGGTCATCGTTCAGAAAACCCACTAACACCTCATCATTCAGTTCCGGGATGAAGAAGCTGCCGGCGGCACTGGTCGCATAGAAATGGGTGAGCATGGCCCAGACACCCTCACCGGTAGACTTGATGGACGGTATCATCACTTTTATCCTGTACTGGCTGAGCGGATCCTTATCGATCATCTTTACGATACCGATATGAAGACCGGCCACCGGCCCCATCCATCCATTTGTGTCTTCCCTTAATCCATGGCGCAAGAGTCCCTCCGGCAATCCGAAACCAACCCTTGTGGTATAGTTCCCATCTTTCACGATATGCTGTATCGATGACACGTAAACCGTACCGTTAAAAGTCGTGCCGAAACCTTCAAGGCTTATCAGCGAACCCAGTTCAAGGGTGGCAACACCCCTGAAGGAGAGTTCTCCCCTGACGCGCTTGAACCGGGACTCCACCAGTAAAGCATCCGCAAGCGCCTTTAACTCCTTCGTCCCGAGGGGTGTCTTGACACCGAATGAAAGTGTTTCAGGGCTGGCAACCTTTCCCAGTGTTTTTCCGACCTTGTCCCCGGGCTTGTCCAATCCGCTGGGCTCTGTTCCACTTTGTTTCAGTTCGGTTTCCTTGAAGGTATCCCATGACAGGCTCTCGACCGCCTGCAACTGGGTGTAGGCATCAACTTCCCCGGTGAAGCTGGTGACGTCATCCCCCTGTTTCACAGTCAACGTGGCGGAACCGGAGACTTTAGGCACAGTGACGGTCAGTGAATTCTGTGTATTGAAAACGACCAATCCATTCGCCCTCGCTCTTTTCAGCAGAAAGTCCCAGTCGGTGATGTCGTATTGTGTCAGAAAAGGATGCGAAACGGTCGTAGCGTCCACTTTTTTTTCAAGGGATGCACCCGACGCAATGGTGGAGATCACTTCACTGTCAAGCTTATCTTCGAAAATAGCTGATTTCCGCGCATTGCAGAGTTTGATGGCCTTGTCGGAACATTCCAGTACCAGTAAACTACGGGAAGCCAGATTCAGGTAGCCTTCGGATATCTCTACCCTGTGCTTCAGGATGATGCCTTTGAAGACAAGGGTGTTGACCGAATCATAACCGATGGAGATCTCCACTTCTTTTCCCGGCTCGAAATCCGTCTGCTCCGATTCCTCGAAAGTATTTTTATAAGAATTGCCTCCGATGATACTGATCTTCGCCCGACTGATCTTATACGCTTCATTCCATACATGTATTTGCATGACGGAATATGTTGATGCCAATTCCTTACTGTTGAGCTTCAGGGTGAAGGATACCGATTTCTGAAGGGAATCATTCGGAGTGGCTGCCATTCATGTTATTTTTCGAGTGGGGGGAACTGCAGTACACTGCCCGCTTTCAGTTTCCTGAAGGTTGGCAAATTGTTGAACTCTGCCACCCTGATGAAATATTTCGGATCATCGTAAAATTCATCACACAGTGTGATGATCGTATCTTCATCCTTTATGGTCGGGATCCTGGTGATGTCGGGACTCTGGAACTCTCTCGAGATGACACTCTCATCGATCTCTTCCACAACAGAAAGGCTGATCTTCGCACGGATCGGCTCACCGGAGCTGTTGAACCGTGTGTAAGCAATGCCAAACTCCGACACTTTACCCTTGATGTCCACTGCTGTGCCCCAGACGACGTGCACAAAGGGTGGCTGGTGCGAGTCACGGGTTGGCTTTATGGTTGCCGCACGCAACGTGTCAATGGATTTTTTGATGGACATCCCTTTCTGTGATGTAGACACATCCGTAGGCTGATTGGGGAAGATCCCCGTATTATCAATGATGAAATCAAAGCTCAGTTTTTGTCGGCTATAGGCTTTATTCTTATCGCCCACGGGTATCCCCGACGCGGAGTTCGGCTCTTCATCTTCGTCGATGATGCTGTTCAGGTCGAAATTGACCTGCAGTTGTTCCGGATTCACCTGCAGTGAAAACGTAGCTACAGCAGTGCCACTGACATCCCCGCTCACGAACTTAGGGTATCCTGTTATCTTTAATTTTGAGGATGTACTCATCAGAAATCAAGTCTCTTTTGGATGCGCTCGATGACCTCATTTACGCATTCTTCAACGATCTGCCGCCGCAGGGAATAGCTGATCTTACCAACCGGCTTTTCCGTATCTTTTTTCTTCCCACTGGCGTCCTTTTCTTTCTTTTTGGATTGATTCCCACCCTCGCCGATTTTCCCTTGGACGACCATCTCCTTTATCTGAATGCCCATATGAAGCAGTTTACTGGTTATAGGTCATTTTGTTGTACCTGACCTCAATGATCTCGATGGCGATACCAGAGACCTGTGCGTTGAACTCACCCACCTGCCATTTGACGGGGAATGCTTCAAAAAAATTCCATGTCATGTACGACTTCTGGTCCGCATCCAGCAGCGACACGACGATATTTTTAGGTTCAACGATGTTGTTTTTTGAACTAAGGGTATCAAAACACCACTGAAGGATCTCTGAGCCGAAAGTGGCCAGTCCTCGTTTAAAAACCAAGTTGGAATATACGATATTTCCGGGAAGATAATAGATCGTGTCATGTTGCCCGCCTTCCCTCACCTCATCGTACGTGATTTCGGCACCAATGCCGCTCACTTCCGAGAAATAAGTATCGGTCGAAGTCTTTCCGTTTGCATTGGCAAAGGACACACTGAAATTGTAGGATATCGGGGGTTGAATCCGTTGCACAGTGTCAGGTGGTTTGCAGAGATAAAAAAAACAACCATTTGGATTTCCCCAGACAGTGATGCCGTGAAATTCAAATGGTCAGAACACAATAACAGGGGCGATGAACAGATCACCGCCCCTGTAGGGTTATGCATTATTAAGCGGCTTCGATCTTCAGACCTTCGTGTACGAACACGATGGTCTCGATCGCGGCTTCACTGCTCTGTGAATTCATGTCCGTAGAAGTCACCTGCTTAGGGAAAGCATTGGTCAGCGTCCATGTCATCTTTGCCGCGGTTGATTCGTCCAACAGACGAATGATCACCGTAAGACGCTTGTACGTGTTCAGGTTGATGCCAGAGATCCACTCAAAGAAACGGTTGTCGGTTGTGAATACCCCTTTCTTAAGGGTAATGTCTGCAAATTTCTTCAGGCCCGGCATCTTGATGACAGAATGCAATGGGCTGTTACCATGGCGATATTCGATGATATCTGCCTCGATGTCAAGTCCGGAAACTTCCTGAAATGCCAGGTCTGTGAACTCTCCGATATCCACGGAGAAATAAAATTTCGGTAATGGCCAAAATTGGTCTTGCTTTTCGCCTGTTCCTGCTGTAGGTGCTGCCATGTCTAATTTTTTTTATTCAGTTTATATCAAACGTAAAAACTGTCAGTTTATGTTATGATTTCTGTTGTTGTTGTTCAAACGTGATGACGATGAACTCTGCAGGCCTTGTGATGGCCACTTTGATCGACATGCGGAGCACACCGTCAAGGACATCATTTGGCGTCATCGTGGTACCGAGTCCGACTTCTACACTGAATGCATCGTCAGGATTTTGTCCTGCCAGCAGACCAGACTGCCATTGATTCACCAGGAAGTTGTTGACCGTGGCCTTCATGGTGGACCATGTTGTACCATTGTTCGGTTCGAAGACAAAAGCTTCAGCTGCGAACTTGATGCTCTGCTCGAGGTAAGTCATCGTCCTGCGGACGCTGATATAACGCCAATCGGCACTATTACCATCAAGTGTTCTTGCACCCCATACCAACACGCCTTTGCCAACGAAGCTGCGGATAGCATTAACGGCCTTACCGTTGAGTGGCAGGTTCAGTTCCTCCTGGTCGTCATTCGTGATCTGTACGGATGGAGCGATGACAGAACCCATAGAGATATTCGCAGGTGCCTTGGCAACGTTGATGGAATTATCAACCATAGCGTAGATGCCAGCCATGCCTGCGCTCGGAGGGAGCACGTTCAGGATCTCTGACATATCAGACAAAATTCCATTGAGCCTTGGGCTGATCGTCTTGAGCGTGGACTGAAGAGATGTGATATCATCTGCAGACTTCGCACTGCTGATCTTGCCGATCTCAGCTTTGATGGCATCTGCCCTTGCTGCGTTGATGCGTCCGGATTCGAGGTCACTATTGACGGCTGCAGAAAGATATTCTATCAATCCATCAGGGTTGTCGACATTGGTGAAATCGATCTCAGAACTGGATACAACCGTGGTTTTGACATACGGATAGTAAGCTGCTCCCCACTGGAGGTGTGCAGAACCAATGCCAAACCGGAATTTGTTGATCACATCTTCGTCATCATTGGTTCTCTTTTGGTCACCACCGATGACGTCGATCACAGCGAAACGGTTGCGCATGGCCTGTCCGCAATGCATCAGCATCGCTTGCTGCAGTTGATAACACTCGGTGGTTGAAAGCAACACCGCATCCGGGATCACCAAAAGCGTGGGCTCAAGGTATTTCAGCAATGTGGGCAGACCGGATTCTGTGGCATCATCGTTCAGGTCTTTTGCCTTGACACCCTTGGTGAAATCACCAACGGATACGATGTAGCAGTCTCCTCCGCCATTGGCGAAATAAAACCTCATGGAGCTGTGCAACAAATAACGAGTGGAAGGAAGTGCTTCCAGGGTACCATCCTCATTGAGTTTGAAACGAGTTTTGGGTGCTCCCCCGAAAAACTGTTCGAACTCAGCGAAGGACGTGATCTTGGTGGGCACGTTGATGAGAGACTTTGTGCCCCTGGTGGCTTTCTGCGTGTAGCCGATGAAGGCCGGAATTGCAGTTGCCACGGGGACAACACTTGAACCAAAGGCGCTTTTCTCTTCAATGTAAACGCCTGGCGTTGCGAGTACTGTTGCCATTAATGTGATTTAGAGTTTAACAAAAATTTCCGCATAGTATCTTAGGGACGAAGGATTGAAAACAATATTCTCTGGTCTAGGTAATGGAAGTGTTTTTCTATATTCAAAGGATGTGCCTTCACTTTTCCGATTCTTGATGACCCAGTAGTCATCCCAACGGTCCTTCATGTCTAGTTCCACCTTGGAGGTGATTTCAAAACCCAGCTCACCATTTCGGAGATTCACCTGGTTGGGTGAGGTAAATATATGTTCATTGGAATTAAAATCAAAGTTTTCAATAAAATAAAAATCAAAGTTTTCGACAGCCTCCATCGGACCATAAAAAATGTACTTTATGAACGCTTTCCGGTTCATGAAATGAATGAAATACTGTCGTGGGAACGACGGCCTCGCCTCCTCTTCCACAGGCAACAAATAATGCCCGGGACGATGCCGTATCCTTATAAGCCCTTTGATTCCATCGGTGTCGGATTCAAGGATCGTCGACTGCCCGACAAAAGCCTCCGGATGCAGCCGGTCACCACAAACCTGATCGGTATCGAACACATGGTACTGGGATGACACATAAGGCAGATCCGTGTACCGGATGAATTGAGGGTTGGTGACCCTGAAATTGAAATCGAAAAGATCGGGGGATCTGAATACAAGACTTGTCCTGTCAGCCCCTAGATTGCCCGCGAGCATGAACCCGTCATTCTTCGCTTTGAAAAGAAGGCCGTAAGCCCGCAGCTTCTGTACAGTCTGCGGAGAAGGCCTTATCTCCAGGTCGTTGCAACGCCCGGTGCCAAAATACTCGTGCAGCACCGATACATCGAGCAGCGACTCGTATGCAAGGCTGTAGCGGTATGTTTGCTGAGGTTGCTGCATAAATATCTGACCCGGAATTTTATTTATTTTCTTCGTTCCTATTCATACCATCTCCCACAGGAATACATATTCGTCACCAGTCGTTCATTCATGCCACAGGGCCTTTACTTCCAATGGCTGCACTCCATACATTGACCGGCTTCCTTGACAAACTCTACTACGGGAGTTTCGGAATCGATGGTTGGATAATGCTTGGCACATCCTCCCTGATCATGGACTGATTGAACGTCAGCATTTTTATCTTATAAATGAGTGACGGAATATATTTTCCGCCAATCAGGCTCCATAGATTATTCAGCTCCGAATACTCAAGGTTCACCATCTCGAAACTCAGCTTGTCGATGTTTCCAGACAACGAAGGCGTGTTGCTCCTGTCGAACACATATCTACCCTGGAAGAACTCCAATACCAGGGATATGTATCTAAGGGCCTCCTTGTAGTTCGGATCAGGAAAATTCGCAGCAATGCCGATATGAAGGTTAATGTGCAGTGGTGGAGACATGCCCGCATTCGACTGAAAACCGCCCGACTTGAGCAATCGCTCTTCATCGATCCTGAGCAAAAAAAGACATACCCTGTTGTCCACCTGCATGTTCATATTCCCCTTGATGTCGACGATGCTGTTCATGACGACCATATCCTCCGCAAGGTTGAGTTCATTCCGTATGAACTCGTTCAGTTGATCAGTGATGACCGCTAAAACATGATGGATCATTGTCTGTTTGTTTATGTTCCGGTCATGATGATCCGTATGAACCGCACCGTGAATCTTCCTGCATAGAGACAGACCAACATGATCACCACCGAAGCCATGTAGCGACCCAGTGAAAATACCGTCGTGTCCGGTTCCTCAGACCTGACCATTCCATGCAATTGCAAGAAAAGAAATGCCAGCAGCGCGGAACACATCAGAGCAATGAAAAACCATCGCAGTTCCCTACCGATCCTTTTCCAAACCGACATCACGCAAAGTTGCTATGAATTATCATATTACAAGATATTATTAACCCCCAAGTTGCTCACACTGCCCGAGCCATGCGAACTGTTGGCTCCCTGTTCCTGAAATGCTTGTCAAAAATTGCCAGAGCCGCATCAAGATCCTCAGTCCGGCCACGATACACCTTCCTTGCCAATCCCAACAGATTATTGTTTGTATCTGTGAATGAAGGATCTTCCGCCAGGCATCTGACAAATAAATTGATGACGGTCACTGGCATGATGCCTTTCGGATCTTCCAGCAACAATGAGAGCCTGTCAATGAGATCTGCATCATCATGGATTTCTCCGTTGTCGAATGATGACCGGAGAAGAAGGTCGTGATGTACAACGCCAGGAAGATCCTGAAGGTATTTGCAAGCGGCTTCCCGCATGAATGGTTCACTGGAGAAAGCAAATCCACAGGCAACGGGGGAAATCTTCTCCGCCGTATTTCGGCTGATGAAACACCTGAATGCTGCAACCCGCGTCAGCTCACTGAGCCTTGTCATGTTCCGTCCGATGATAGACAAAAGCCGCTCATCCACACTGAGTGATATCTGCGGGAAATCCATCTCGAGTTTCTGTATGATGCTGGTATACCTCACTTCGCGGACCACCGGCATCACCCAGTTTTTTTCCTGCTCGGAGAGCACAAGCTCCAACAACTCGTAAGCCAATACCTCCTCGCTCCTGCTGCCCCTGAATATCATCGGAATGATCCTGTCAAAAACATCCTTCTCATTCACAGACCGAAGGATCCTGATGATGTCCTGGGTGCATTGCAACCGCTCACATTCCAGCATCCTCCTGAGTAAAGGTGACTCATCCCTCAGATCCCTCATGCATGCTATGACATATGAGAAATTGGAGATCGACTTCTGAAGCAACTGGATATATGCGGGATATAATTCATTCCTGTCAAGATGAAAATCACTGTCATTGACAATGGAACAAAAAAGGTCTCTTTCATAGCGACAAAGGGCCTTGACCTCATTGGTTTTTTTCAGCTCAGGCAGTTTCTCAAAATACAGCTGTGACACATACATCCTCTTGAGCAGATCAAGCATACCCACGGAGCGGTTCCTGTTGATGGTGTCAGAAATAAATATGAGCCCTCGCTGGATCTCATCAAAAGGGAAAGATTCCAATGTGGCTGCGGCAAAGGCCCTGCAAGGTGCATAGCCAAGCATATTCACCTGGAATTTCACGGATCCCGCCACCATCTCATGCGCTTCCGAAAGTCGATATGCATGACAGATGATGGATATCTCATCCCTGCTGAAAGACTCATTGGCGGAGAAGGTCATGTGGTGGGAGACATAGCTGTTGAAAGTATCCAAACGCCGGCCGACTTCTGCACGATCCGTCAGCTCCGAAAGTTCAATCGGTGTGGAACCGGTCATTCGCTTTGATAATTCCCCCAGATCGGGACCGGATGCGTCATCCTTCAATGTTATTGTGGACTTTTTGAGGACCTTGTCCTCCGATATGTTTTCCCGGAGCCTGATGATCAGATCATTCAATTCCACCCTGTACTGAAGGATCAGTTTCCGGGATACCAGGAACCATATCAACAGCATCAGGAAAATGGAAATGAAGACGATCTGCATTTTCATTTCGAAAGCGGGGACGAAAAAAGAAAGGATGATGATGAGCGTTCCTGCAAGGATCTGGCCGAGTGTTTTCCCGTAGCCATCCGCAAAATTCTGACTGATGGATCTTGAGCTGACCGGATATGCCTGATAAAGGATATTCACCGTGGGCACATAAATAGCACGGAAGACGGAACGCTCAAAAACCTTATTGATCGAAGCAAAAAACAACACGGCACCCGCAACACTGGAGACCATCGACACCAATCCTCCCACAACAAAAATCCCAAGGACAAGGATGATGCTTATCAGTCCGATGAATACGCCCATTTCCTTGATGATGTAACGGGATACAAGCGTCTTCATGAATAACTCCACGATGCGCATACCCATGTACACCTGGGCCAGATAACTCGTCACTTCCTTTTGTCCATCAAAGGACTTTGCCGCGGATTCGAGCAGCGCGAAATCAACGATCAACTGGACCATGATCGAGAAAAAAATCGCCCAGAAAATGAAACGGGTGAACTGTGATTTCCAAACATTGACTTGTACCGGGACGCCACCTTTTGCTTTTTCATTCCTGCTAACAGGCATATTCACCTGTAATTTTGTCAAGCGAATGCGTATGAACTGGAATAGGGCAAAAAAACCAAGCATGCCGAAAACAGAGATCAACAGCAGCGAATTCCCTTCCAGTTTGAAGATGGGTATCGTCATGTACGCAACAATCCCCGCAACCACCTCCCCAGTGCTGATGAGTCCGTTATACTGCTTATTTTCTCCAATATCAAAAAAGTTGGCGGGGATCTTCCAGAATATCAAATTAAGGTAGTTACTGGAGAACCAGAAGAGCGTATAAGCAATGAATATCACATACCATTCATGCAGACCCTTGAGCCTTAAAATAAATATAAGTCCGATGCATCCCGCGAATATCAGGTTAAAAATGGCCGACGTCCTGAAGAACCCGCGTTTCTTCTCGACCGCATTGTACACGAAGGTGATGCCCAGACCGATAAGGCCCGACACGATGAATGCCAGACCGAGGTATTTCGAACCAACTTTTTTCACGAAAAGTCCGTTCACATACGTGAAATAATAGGCAATGAACAGCCCAAGGATCAATGACAGCGTCATCATCGCCGGGAAAAGAAATCTTCTGATATGTCTTCTATCCTGCATCAACCGGTGGATTGGAACGGAAACATGAAAATGAATTAAAATTCCATCTCGAAATCAGTGCTGACCTTATCCATGTCAGAGGTCGAATGTCATCTTGACCAACAGGAACCGACCTCTCTGCGGAACATACGGGACATTTTTATCAGAGTACACGACACCCTGTCTCTCATCTGGGAGATTGAACGTACCGGCTGCCTCGCGCGGACCGGAGTGATAGTACAATTTTGATCCGCCATCGAGCAGATTCATACCCAGCAGGTTCTGTACCGTGAAGTCAAGCCTTGCGAATGGAAATTTGGCTGCTGCGATGCCCAGGTTTCCGTGAAAGATCAGATAGCCCGGGATCATCATGGAACCATCGACCCCGAAATTTTTCTCCTGTGTGGTTCCAGGGCCCACCTTTCGATCGGCAACAAAATTTCCGCGAATGTTCGTACTGAGGTTCACAGGCCCCTTACCGGCATACACCCAAGTGGCCGACAGGTTCGCCATGTGCGTGGCGATGTCGCCAATGCGTTTTGACACCTTGAAGGATGTATCAAATACCGAATTCGTCTGACGGGGATTGGTATACGTGTAATTGGCTTGAACGACGATGTCCCGAACGGGCCGCACCTTCACAGAGGCCATCGCGCCGAATATCATGTACGTGCCGGTGTTGACATTCTTCTTGACCGCTCCGTTTTCAAAGGATGCTACGGCGTTTTTCACTTCATAGGCGAATCCCGTCATATTCCAGTTGAACACATCCTTATCCATCTCCTTGCTTGTTCGACCACCGAGTTCCATGCTCACATATGAGATTTCCTCCGGCTTGAGGCTATCGTTTGGCTGGCGTCCCCCACCGGTGGAATACTTCGTCCATTGCGAAACATTCTGTAATCCCTTTGAACCGATCAGCTTCAGCGTGAAAAGATCCCTGTGATAAAGCAGTACAAGCCTTGGTGTGTTCACCAACCCGTAGCCGGATGAACTGCGGATACGGTTGTAATCGAGGCGTGTGCCCCCCACGAAGGAGAATTTATCACTGATATTATACGTTGCCTGTGCATAGATGCCGGCATCAATGACAGAGAAGATGTTACTTCCTGAAACCTGGTTTTCCACAATGCCTTTTTCCTGTGCGAAAGCCACATTCTTCTGCTTGTCCTTAAACTCCTGAGGCGATGCATAGTCGGTGAGGTAATCCTGGTACATCAGATAATCACCCTGTGTCTGGGTACTTCTGAGATCCAGGCCACTGGAGACCGACAGCTTCTTACTTTCATAGAATAAACGCGTCTCATTCCGCATCTGCTGGGCTTCATAGTAGTAATACCGGTTTCTCCACCCGTGTTTCACCATCGAATATTTTGTGAGATTCTGCCCTTCCGTGCCATAAATCACGTCGGTCGGACTTGGTAGGCGAGTTCCCATGAAAGTCTGTTCGGGATACATCAGATGGGCCAGATGTAGGGTGGAGGAAGGATCTCCAAGAGCCATGAAATTCACACGATTGGATTCTTTCCCCAGCTTATGTATGGCAAATGATGACAGATTCGAAAGGCTGAGTTTATCGTTGAAGTTCTTATCGAGCTTCACATACATGGTGGTGTTTATCGGTGCCCACTGAGAACCGTTCTTTGATCCGGCCTCGTTGATATCCTGGTAGAAACCGAAGCCTTCCTTCAGCTTCCAGTGTCGGAAACCGATCACGAACTGGTCGAGTTTCATCTTGACCCCGACATAGTAATCCTCCGTATCATTGGACCAACCAACGGGTGCGCCATTGACATTTCCTGTATAAGCAGCCCGGTCGAGCTCCCGCGCCTTATCTATCCCCTGCTGTGTTAATTTAATGCTGTCGATGGCGCCTGAGGGATTCCGCATCACGTTGTAATATGGACTCGTCAGTGGCAGTTTATAATCCTGCATGTACTGGTCCAGTGTCTTGCCCATGAAACGATTCTTCGTCAGATTGAGTTTGTCGTATTTGAAATGATCGACATCCGTTGCCTCATAATCGTAGAACTCGGCGCTCGACATATCGTGTTCGTCAGACTTGTAATACCGTCCGGTCACCTGCATCGAAAACCTGGTGGAGGCTTCTTTACCCCGGATGGCGAGCATGATGTCTCCGCCTTTGGTATTCAGCGTTCCCGCCTGTATGTTCCCCATCACCTGTAAACTCCTGTATGATTTTTTATCCCCCCTGATGAGCAATGGGTCCTTGGTCTGTTCTTTGGGATCATAGGTGATGATATTGATCGCCCCCACGAAGGCACGCGGTCCATACATGGTGGATGATGGTCCGTAAAGCACTTCCACAGCCTTTATACTGCTGATAGGATACTGCCTTGACAGGTATGCCCAATTTAACCAAAGGTCGTTTTCTTCAACACCATCCACCATCAGCAAGGTCCGCTCCGTGTTCTCCTGACGGAAACCCATCTGGTAAATGTTCGCATACGTGACCGCATAGATCTTGCTGATATGGAAACCCGGGATATCCGACAACAGGTCTATGACATCGACATAACCCCTGTTCATGATATCAGCCTTGGTGATCAGTTCGACGGTTGCCGGCGCCCTACTGGCGTCTTCGTCTTTTTTGGATACCGAACTCACCCTGCTCTGCAGCATCTCCGACTTGACCAACGCAAGCATTAGGCGGAAGATCATGTTCTCCAGTGCGGGGTCCCTTTGTTCGAAATTGACGTTCACACGGATCAGTCGCTGGATGAAATCCTTCGCCTGGTCGGCGGAATCGGTAGCGATCGCCGTGAGAGCGAGGAGTTCGAGTGCACTGGTCCTATCGGCATTGGATAACTCGTTCTTTATTCCATTGACACATGGCTCCAGCAGTTCACTCACCCGCCTGAAATCACCGATGATGTATGCCTCCCTGGCGGTATTCAGGTTTTGAGAGCAACTTGTCTCCTGAGCTGAAGATTGACTCGACAGTCCGAATATGAAGAACAGGATGACAATGGTTTTTGTATGCATGAACGTCTTTTTATTTTTTGAATGCAGCGCTTTTCTCTTCAAGAAGAAACTGCCGGGGAAGTAGCGGCCAATACCCCATTGTCTTGTCATTACTGAATGTGATGGCCATGGTACCTGATGACATGAGCCACAGATCGGTGATCCAGCCTTTATGTTCCCGAAGGGTGATGGGCGCATTCAGGCCGTATGACTTACCCTGTGACTGGTCGAAGTAGAACACGTTCATCGCCGCATCAAAACCGGTGGATACCAATACGTCAAGGTCTTTGTCCACATGCACCGTCTCCAGCGAACTGATCCTTGTCAGGTGCAGCTTGTTCCTTTCTGAAACGATCCGCCCGTTCAAAGGATCGACGATATACAAATTACCGGCTTCATCCCCGACCGCGATGAATCCTGAACTCAGATTCCCGGATATCGCCGTGATGTCGTCCTTTAAAAGGGTGACTTTTCTGACCACGTCGGTCCGCTCGGAGAAAGCCAGTAATTGCTTGCCGGAAGCAACATAAAATTCGCCCTTTATGACCCTGACATGATCAGGTGCCACAATGTTCAGTTGCTTCAGGAGCTTGAGTTTTTGTTCTCCGTTATATGCATAGACATATACGGATTGCCTGGTGGCAATGACAATTTTTTTCACCTGGCCCGGAATGGCGAATGACCCTGTGATCGACCCGGGAAAGACTTCACTTGCGATCAAAGGAGTCTTTCCGTTGAAATCACGGGTGACGACCATGTCTGCGTTGGAGACAACGAAATCCTTATCATCAAAGAAAGACATCCCGTTGACATCACCCATGGCAATTGTCTTTATCAAACGGGGCTTTTGACCGGATGACTGCTCCATGATGTTCACATCCCCGTCATATCGTAAAAAACCAAACAGCCTTGCATTCGGGCTTATATGTATTCTTTTGACAAAACGATTCTGCTCTTCATAGATCCTCGCCTTGGAGGAGTCATTGCGGATCTTACCCAGCATGAGGACGGTCAGGAAATCCCTGTCATATGGGCTACCGCCCTGATCCATGAACGTGCGATACGCTTCCGTGGCCTTTAAACGTCCCTTTGCGTAATTGCCATTATCGTAGTATTCATACACGGAGAGTGCATCCGCCCGGGCTTCCTGCAGCATCCGCAA
The DNA here is from genome assembly GCA_044361845.1 of Chitinophagaceae bacterium. GTDB lineage: Bacteria > Bacteroidota > Bacteroidia > Chitinophagales > Chitinophagaceae > Pollutibacter. The sequence goes on from JBIKIB010000004.1 coordinate 26,761, forward strand.
CTTGTTCGCCTCACGAAAATTCTGATTCGCCTTGTCTTCCGATCGAACGGCGGCTTCCTTGCTTTTCACGGCTTCCTCCATCAGAACGACCGACCGCTGCCGGGCGACTTCAGCAAAAGCTTTCGCCTCCTCTGCCACTACCTTTTCATCCTTTGCTTTCTTTTCAGCGATCAGCGCACGCATACTCTCCGTCTCCGCCTTCTCCATTGCATTGATAGCGACGACCGCCTGCTTCATAGCCTCTATCTTATTATTCTCCGCCTCCGTCTGTGCGGTGAGGGCTTCCTCCTTCCGCTTCACGGCCAGTCCAAGTGCTGACTCGGTCTGTTTCTTGGCGAGTTTTTCAGAGACAGCGGATTTCATCGCCCGATTTCTTTCCTGCCATGCCCAGAGGCTGAGCATCAGGATCAACAAGATGCCCAGGAATGCACCTGCCGCAAATCGGTATGCCATCTTCAATCGTCGGGAACGGCTGCGCTCCTGTGCATCCATCTGTTCGTTGAAAGCGTGCTCCGAACCGGAGACATAGGACATCACATATTCGAACTCCGGATGGTATCTTTTTGCCCAATGAATGGTGAGTGGATTGGATTCTCTCCACTCCGTGGCTTCTTCTATCTGAGGTCCGGTGAGCAGCAATCCCTTTCCCTGCTCATATTGCCGGGCCATGTTGAGGTATTTCCCGTACAGATCCACAGCCTCTGACTCTCGCTCACCCCATTTCTGGAGGTCGCTCCAATGACTCAGGTATTCATCCGATAAGATCGTGTACAGCTCACCGGTCTTCGACAAAAGACCATACCCGGGATTCGCTGCGAGCTCAACGACCGGCAGTACTTTTTCCAATGGCAGACCCGACAGTTCGGATATTTGCGCAGCAGTCATGGCATGCCTGAAAGGTCGGCCATGCCGTACCTGCAGCATGGCACGGAAGATCCACTCGATGCGAAGGATATCCATCATCTTTTCGGCTTCCAAAAGGAATTTACGCCCCTGGTACTCCATGAAAAAAGGAATAGTACCCACCGCCTCATAATCAGTGGCATCGACCGTCGAACCCTTCCTGACGCGTGTCGCATCACCATAGATCCGTTCTGCAAGACGATGCACAAAAAGTTGAACATACGTGTACGTGAATGTCCCTGTTTTGGCATCATGCCGGATAACCCCTGCCGTCTCTTCATCAGGTGTGATGCCGGCATGATGCATCGTGTCGATCAGAATTTCATCCAGAAGTTCACCCGGCATCGGCGTGACGATGAACAATGACCGGTTGAGTATATGCGCTGCCTCAGAAAGTTTTCGGATCATCGGGTTCGCATCCTCCATGCCAATGCCAAAATCGAATATCACCTGGCAGGTCCATTGACCTGAATGAGAAAGGGCAATGACAAATTCCCGGAATGCATCCGCCGGCATCTGGTCGAGGAAAATATGAAACGACCGGAATAGATACACTTTCGTTTCGTGACCGGGTGCGGAGAGGCTTTGCCCGAAAACATCTGTCCAGTGGGTAATCTCCTCCACCCGCCTGCCGGATGATTTTATGATGTATGCATAGACTTCCCTGTCAAGTGCACTATCCCCTGATGCCACAAGGAAAAGCACATGGCTTTTGGTGAGCTTTTCAGATGCTTCACCAATATTGAGTTGCAGATATTCAGTAAAATTCGATGACATATTATGTTAAGACTCAAATGTGTTTTGATACTACAATGCCTTCTCTTTCTTGAGCCAGTTCGTCAATTGTTTATACATGGCGGTCACAGGAACACGTCGCATCAGCATCCCCTTTTCATCGACACTGAATAATTCAAGATTGTTATCCTTGTAGGTCACAAGTTCAAAATCCCATATCCACTTGGCATATCCTTCAAGCCGAACAGCATAAGCCTCTGCCTTTTCCAGGTTTTCCAGGTTAAGATCCAGGATTTTGGAGGTCCGGTCCATACTAGCTGTGAATAAACGATTGCCCTGCCCATCATATTGCAGTGCCGTCACCCGGGTACGGTGCGCACGGATGGTCCATTTATCCAAAAGCTGCAGCCTATTCAGGGCACTGTTCACTTTATAAGTGAAAATTCTTCCACTTTCATCCCCAAAAAAAACTTTGTCATTGCCAAGGACAACGGCGGTCAGTTCCGGAAGTTTACCCTCCACCGTGATCTTTTCGATTTGTTGCGTGGCCGTATTCAAGAGAAAAAGACCATCCTGTGCACGCACCAAAATCGAATTACTGCCAAGGGCGAACAACTGGCGGGGACGGTCAAGTGTCAATTCGGACTTTCGCCCGGTAGATGGGGATAATGCCACCAATTTGCCCTGGTCGATGGCAAAAACGGTATTGTTCATCACCACCATACTGTTCAGCGATTGTTCCGCAACGGGTTTGCCAAGCAGCTTCAGCTCTTCTTTGGTGTTCAGATTGTATAGGAAGATCTCCCCGCTCACATTTCCGAAAATGACCTTACCCGCATCCAGGAACGATACTGTCCTCAACCGGGATTTACTGAGCTTTGACTTATACATGACCGGAGTTCCTGTCGGTATACCGGTCGTGATGATGAGGTTATCATCCCCGACAGCAGCGATTTTTTCAGCACCAAAAATATCTATGTCACGCAAACCCGACTTGGTAGGGACCGGCATGAAGAAAAACTTACTGTTGGTGATGTTATCGACATCCTCCATGATCTTATACTGCGTCTTGGTCAGAAGCTGATACAATGAATTGTCCGGCATCACCCGCTTGTTCACCGCTAATGACCCCTTTTCATATTGCACATACGCATCAGCCACCATCGTGGCAAATTTCACACGTTCTTCTTTGGTTTTGAATTCCTCCGTGATGAGCATGTTATACAAAGTGTTGACATTTTTACCCGCAGATTCGAATTGGGCCAGATTGGCGGCTTGATCCTTGGCGAGTTTTTCACGCTCTGTAGCCATCCTGGCACTATCAGCGTTCTTTTTCTCCTGCTCGGCACTTGACTTCCATTTCTTCATGAATCCCAACGCCTCGATCTTGGCATCCTCTTCACGGACCACAGCGATCTCCATGGCGAGCTTGGCCTTCTCCGCTTCCGCCTGCTTCTCCACAGCACTCTTCTGCGCTTTGACGGCGATCACCATATTCTTCTGCGCAGTATCACGGGCAAGCTTTGCTTCCCTGGCTTTTACCTCCGCATCCAAACGGGCCAGCATGGCTGACTGAGCCGAATCCGTCGCTGCCTTCTTGGCTGTAACCGCCTGGCTGTGCAGCCGTAAAGTGTATAACAATCCAATGAAACAGACAATGCCGATGGTCAGGAAAGTCAGCTGTATCGTCTTCGCTTTCCTTAACTCGCGCTTACGCGCACTCTCCTTCCGTTCAACATTCGCATCATAATGCTCTTTGCTCGCACGCAGATACTCGAATGCCACATCATAGAGTGTATTATACTGCTCCGTCCAATGTTTTTTTGGCTTGAACTCATCCCTCCAGATTGCAAAAAGATCGAGATCAGGTGGCCTCAGATAACCGGTCTGGTTTTGTGAAAAAAGACTCGCGGCGCTTGAAAGCCGAAGATAGAATGCCCTGGACCGGCGCTCATCCTCGATCCATTTGCGCAGGGTGGGCCAGTTGCGAAGCACATGTATCTTGGAAATGTTGATCACGGCGGCATCCGCGATATGCGTCTCCATGAAATGTATCACCTTCTTCTGAAAAGGCTCGACAATATCGATCAAACCGGGATAGTCTCGGCTTAGGGTATCCAGAAAGCGTATTAATTCTTGACGATCAAGGTCACGTATGTCTACGATTTCCTTAAGTCGCTGCGGCTTCTTCATCGAAAGATCCTCGCCTGGCTGGGTGATCTGCCGAAACAAATTTTCCATCGTCCGCTTGCCACTATCTGATAGCACGGAATAGTAGGTGTCCAAATCGTCATGCAGGAGTGTCTCCAGTTTTCCATACCGGCGCAGTTCGGGTTCATCTATCGCCCGCAGGCTGTCGGTCCCGGGGGACGGGTGATGGGCGTTCAATCGTTTGAGGAGAATGGAAAAATTCAGGATGTTCCGGATATCCTGGCTCAATTCACTCCGGATGTACTCAATGGCCTCCGGGGTGAAAACGATTCCGTTCTGGCGGGAGATGCCCTTAATTAATTGAACAAAATCATCCTGTCGGAAATGAGGGACTGCATACAACCCATTGCCAATAAATGCATGGATCATCCTGAAATTATACAAAGAAGGAATGAAGTCAGATTGCAACACCAAAACGACATAGACCGGAATACCCGGCATGCTCACGGCTCTGGCTATATTACTCAGGTATGTGCTGACATCCTGATTCCAATTCATTCCAGCCCCGTATTTATCTTGCAACTGAAAGATCTCTCCAAAATGGTCGAGGACGATCAAGAGGTTTTCCTCACCCGCCAGATTCCCCTGCCGGATGGCATTGACCAATCCGGAATGATCCCTTCGGATGAGGGAAGCGATCTCATCGGCGAATTCCAATGAACCTTTCCCGGCATCTGACTGCAGATCGCCATCGGCCAGGGCGGCTGCAAGATTTTCAACCGGGGTGATGCCAGGATTGGCATAACAAACCTTCCATCCGGTACCTGCAACACCCTTGAACCCCTTGTGCAGCGCAGGAACAAGTCCGGAACAGACGAGGGCCGTCTTGCCAGAACCCTCCGCACCAGTTACCACGATGAAGCGTGACCCCTGCAGAATACTGAGCAGATCGTCCACAGGACGCTCCCTGCCGAACAATTTTTCCTTGTTGGGCACGAATGTGTCCAAGGACATTTGAGTTGTGTTTTGTATTGCCA
>JBIKIB010000116.1:0-10016 GCA_044361845.1 Chitinophagaceae bacterium
CGATCTCAGGCCCTTCGGCCACGGCGAAACCCATGCGCTGAAAGATCGTCACAATGCGGTTGCGCATGAGCGTTATAGGATGGCGACTGCCGGTAGGCAGTGGATCGCCCGGAAGTGTGGTGTCGATACCATGGGCACCGCCACCGCTTACACTGATCTTCTCTGTGAGGGCTTCAAACTTTTGCTCTGCAAACTGTTTGAAAGCGTTCATGACCTGACCGAAATCGCGCTTCTTGTCGGCGGGTACGGTCTTCATCTCTCCCATGAGGGCTTTCACGATGCCCTTTGTTCCCAGAAAACGGATCCTGAAATTTTCCAATGCATCCGCGTCGGTCGTGTCGAAAGCTTCGATCTCGTCCTGGAATGCCCCGATCTGTCGCAGTATTTCATCCATGCTACGAAGATAATACATCCATATATGCCATTTGACGGCTGATTTTATCAGACTATGGTGCAATTCAGCCTAATGATTTAGGTTTGCGAAAATTCCATTTGGGATGAATGATCCTTTCAGTATCTCCGATTTCCTGGACCCGATCGATATCGGTCCGGCATCTCTTCCCGATCGGTTCAGGGAAGGACAGATAGGTCGGTATATCGAAGCCTATGAAGGCGAACTTCCTGATTTCTCCAGGGCGGAGATCGTGCTGGTCGGTTGTGGGGAAAGAAGGGGCGATCTTTTGGATGTTTGTGACAATACAGGTCCGGATGCCATCAGGCGACATTTCTACTCGTTGTTCGACTGGCACAGACATGTCAGGGTGGCGGATGCAGGCAATATACGACCCGGCGCCTCGCTCTCCGACACCTATGCGGCGCTTCGTTCTGTGATCGCTGAGATCAATGCATCCGGTGCACGTGCACTCATCCTAGGTGGCAGCCATGACCTCACCTTCGCCCAATATGAAGCGTATCGATCGATGGGTAAGTCCATCGACGTCACCATCGTTGATTCAAGGATTGACCTGTCCATCGACGTCCCTGTCAAAAGCAGCAATTTTCTGATGGAGCTCCTCACTGGTGAACCTAATTACATCAGGCATTATAACCATATCGCTTTCCAAAGCTATCTTGTCCATCCGAACATGCTGGAGACGATGGATAAGCTCCGTTTCGATTGTTTCCGGCTAGGGCATGTCAGGGATTCCATTGAAGAGATGGAGCCTGTCGTACGCAGCAGTGCCATGGCGAGTTTTGATATGTCCGCTTTGCAATATGCATCCGCTCCACAGGCAATGGGTCTTCCCAACGGCCTCAACGGGGAGGAGGCCTGCAATCTGATGCGATATTTCGGCATGAGCAGCGAGCTGGGCAGCCTCGGGATCTATGGCTATGATCCCGCCTCGGATGTCCATGAATTGACCGCAAAGCAGATCTCACAGATGGTCTGGTATTTTGTGGATGGTATGAGAAAGGGTAAGACCGAAGCCCCTTTCAGCGAGCGGGAAAACTTTTTCGAATTCCACACCGCTTTCGCGGAACTGGACACGGTATTCCTGCAAAGCCGGAAGACAGGCCGTTGGTGGATGCAGATGCCGGATGGGAGCTATATCGCCTGTTCGCAACGAGATTACGTACAGGCCGGTAATAACGAGATCCCGGAACGCTGGTACCGCGCTCAGGAAAGAGGGTAGAAGGTGCTCAAGGATCCTCCGCCGGTCTCGTGAAAGCGGCCTTCTTTCCGGTATACTGTTTTGGATCCTGCAGGGTGTCGATTGAATTATTATGAAGAAAGGTCTATATACCGTCCTCTTTGCGCTGGCTTTTTTTTCTTGCTCTGTTCCGCAGCAAGTGAAGCGATCGGCTCATGCAAACCTGATCGATGATCCGCTCCTGCAACATGCTCATGTCGGCCTCAGCGTATATGATCCCGCTGCCGGCAAATATCTATTCAATCATCAGGCGGAAAAATATTTCGTGCCTGCCAGCAATACCAAGATCATCACCTGCTATGCCGCCATGAAATACCTCGGCACCCAAATGCCGGGCATAGGATGGGCGGATCTCGATACAGCCATGCTCTTGTTCCCTACGGGTGACCCGACATTCCTTCATCCCGACTTCGTGAAACAACCGGTGATGGATTTCCTTCGCAGTACCGATAAACCCTTGTATGTCTCCGATCGTTCCTGGATGACCACATCTCTTGGATCCGGATGGAGTTGGGATGACTTTAGCGAGTATTACATGGCAGAACGCAGCCCATTGCCGGTGTATGGCAACGTCATCCGCTGGAAACAATCCGCCGGCAGCAAGGAGCATCCCAGCCATCCTGGTGATACGGTGGATGTGTTCATCTATAGCGAACCCGAAATCAACTGGCCCGTGGATTTTTCCGCACCGGACCCTGGCGGTCGGTTCAATGTCAAACGGGATCGCGACAGGAACCGCTTCGTCATCACTGAAGGACGGGAGCGTTCTGCCGTCAGGGATGTGCCTTTTTCCACGAACGGCTTGTCTGCCGGTCTATCCCTTCTCCGCGACACCCTGCACAAAAAGGTCTCCGTCTGGCCCGCGGACGCCGGTATACAACATTCGGTGATACGCGACCGCATCTCTCTGTCTTCAGGTCCGCTCGATTCCATGCTCAGGCCGATGATGCACCGCAGTGATAATTTCTTCGCCGAACAGGCACTGCTCATGACCGGGAATCACATGACCGGGAGATTCCGCGAGGATGAAGCCATCGACAGCATCCTTCGGACTTCCCTTGCCGGTATGCCCCAAAAGCCCCGCTGGGTGGATGGCAGCGGACTGAGCAGATATAACCTCTTCACCCCCATGGATTTCGTATGGGTACTCGACAGGATGCGAACGGAGTTCGGCATGGATCGTATCCGGGATATATTCCCGACACCCGGTACGGGCACCCTAAAAAGTTATGATACTGACCTGTCCGGAAAACTCTTTGCCAAGACAGGCACCTTAAGCGGAGTGGTTGCACTGAGTGGATTCGTGCATACAAGGAAAGGAAAATGGCTTGTCTTTTCGATACTTGTGAACAACCATCGCCGCCAGCCACAGGAACTCCGCAACAGGATGGAGGTTTTCCTAAAGGATCTGGTGGAACGTCATTGAAACCTTCCCAACGATCATCTGCAGAACATCGAATCGATCTGGTCCTTCCCGAGTTCCACATAAGTCGGCAGTCCCCCCACGGATAACGAGGGTTGCCTGCATGCGGCAAGGTCACTGATGAGATTGCGCATCTCTGCATCTGAGAGGGATGTGCCGGTTTTGATGCATTGTCTTGCCGACATTGCCCGAACCAATTTTTCCCGACGGGTGCAGGTGATCGTCGGGTTGAAATGTTTGAATGCTTCCAGCAGATTCTCTATCTCCCGACCGTCGGATGTTCCGGGTATGTCCGCAGGAGTGCCTTGCACCAGGAATGTATTTTTACCGAAGGGTTCGACCAGGTAGCCCAGGGGCTTCAACTCTGGTATCAGCTCATCCATCAGTGTGGCATCTGCCGGTGCAAGGGTCAGCGATGCCGGAAAAAGCGAGTGCTGTATCGTCACCGAATCCCCACTAACGGCGTCGGATAACCGCTCAAAAAGTATCCTTTCATGCGCCAGTTGCTGGTTCACGAGCATCAGTCCCCTGGAGGTTGGAAAAGTGATGTAAGAGTTCATCACCTGGACCGGTGAATTGCCATGGGGCATCTCAAGTGAGCTGACTTCCGATCGGTGTAATGGACCGCGCACCCGGTCCTCACTGAAGGATCCCTGGGTGGGTGTGCCGGCAGCGGACTTCTCATTCAATGCTGCCGGGGAATAGAATTCCCTCCATCCCTTCAGGTTGCCTGATGGTTCCACCCGGTGTGCCTCGTGCTGACGGGTGAATGTCTGGAAGAGGTTGCCACCCGTGGCCGCTGTTTTGTCGGCCTGTGTGAAAGGTTTGCTGACGGCATCCAGCAATTGTATCGATGGGTCCAGACCGAAGTCCAGTGTGGGGGCGATGCTATACTGTGCAAGTGCGTGTTTCACAGCGGACTGGACGAATGCATACACGATCTTTTCGTCCTCGAATTTTATCTCTTGTTTGGTGGGATGTACATTGATGTCCAATTGTGCGGGATCCATATCCAGAAAAAGAACATAAAGCGGAAAGGTCTGCTCAGGGATCATGTCCTGGTATGCACTCATGACCGCATGGTTCAGGTATGCGCTCCGGATGTACCGGTTGTTCACGAAAAGATATTGTTCTCCGCGTGTTTTTCTTGCCGAATCCGGCTTCCCCACGAAACCTTGTATATCCAGATAATCGGTATTCTCATGCACTCCGACGATCCTGGAAGCATAATTACTGCCCATGATCTGCACGATGCGTTGTTTGAGGTTACCCTTTGGAAGGTGGTAGACCTCCTGTCCGTTACTTGTCAGGTTGAATTGCACCGCCGGGAATGCCAATGCCACATGGATGAATTCCTCCACGATGAGCCGCAACTCGTAGGCGTTACCCTTCAGGAAATTCCTGCGTGCCGGGACGTTGAAGAACAGGTTTTTCATCGCGAAACTGGTGCCAGATGAGCAGGCGCAAGGTTCTTGTCGCCTTACCTGGCTGTTCTCCATCTCGATGAAAGTCCCCAGCTCGTCATCCGCCCTGCGGGTCTTCAGTTCCACCTGTGCGACAGCGGCAATCGATGACAATGCTTCACCGCGGAATCCCATGGTCCGAATGGTGAAGAGGTCATCTATCTTGCTGATCTTTGAAGTCGCATGCCTTTCAAAGCACATGCGGGCATCCGTCTCGCTCATACCTTTGCCATTATCGATGACCTGTACGAGTGATTTACCCGCATCGTTCACGATCAGGTGTATATCCTCTGCACCGGCATCCACGGCATTCTCCAGCAGCTCCTTCACGGCACTTGCAGGCCGCTGTATCACTTCTCCTGCTGCGATCTGGTTGGCAATGTTGTCGGGTAATAAGTGTATCAGGTCGGTCAATTCTTCTTAATTTTATCGAGCCTGTAAAAATACATTGATTATCCGAAAGCCTGTTGATGATGCGCAAGACAATCCTTCTTCTTTCCAGTTTTATTTTAGTTGTCACTTTGTCTGCCCAACGCAAAAGCAGCCTGTCTGCGGATGCATGGGTCGACAGTGTTTTCAGAACCCTGACACCGGAGGAGAAGATCGGTCAGCTGATGGTCGTTCGAATGTCTTCCATCGGCAACCGTACGGTCACTTTCCATGAGCGTGAGGTGGAGGATGCGGTACGCCGTTACAACATTGGAGGCATCTGCCTTTTCCAGGGTGCACCCATGAAGCAGGCCACGCTGGTGAACAGGTTCCAGTCCATTGCCAGGACGCCAATCCTCATGACCATCGATGCCGAGAATGGTCTGGGTATGCGGATGGACAGTGTCGCGGGCCTTCCCCGGCAGATGATGCTTGGCGCGGTGCAGGATCCACAGGTCATCTACGACTACGGACGATGGGTGGGGGAGCAGTGCAGGCGCATGGGCATTCAAGTGAACTACGCACCGGTGGTCGATGTCAACAACAACCCCGGAAACCCCGTGATCAATGACCGCTCTTTCGGCGAGGATAAAGAGCGTGTGGCAAGCCACGGCCTACAGTATATGAAGGGAATGCAGGATGTTGGTGTCATGGCTTCCGCGAAACATTTCCCGGGGCATGGTGATGTTGACGTGGATTCGCACTACGATCTGCCTGTGATCAATAAGAGCAGGGCTCAACTGGATTCCCTTGAGTTATACCCTTTCCGCGAACTCATACGGGGTGGCGTGGGGAGTATCATGGTGGCACACCTGTACATACCCTCTATCGATAACTCCCCGAACCGCGCGACATCCATCTCGCGAAATAATGTCACCGGTCTCCTGCGCGAAGAACTCGGTTTCCGGGGACTCACTTTCACCGATGCACTCGAGATGAAGGGCGTGACGAAATTTTTCCCCGGCGGAGAGGCTTCCGTAGAGGCATTGATCGCGGGGAATGACATGCTCTGCCTCCCGGGAGACATACCCTCCGTCATCGCCAGGGTGAAAGATGCCATAAAAAAGAAAAAACTCGGTTGGCAGACCATTGACGAGAGCGTTCGTAGGGTACTGCATGCGAAGTACAAGTATGGTCTGGCAAACCTGGATCCCGTGGCGTACGGGAGACTAACGGAGGACCTTAACCGAAATTCGTCCGCCCTTCGCCGCAGCATCGCAGAAAAAGCCATAACGCTCGCCAGACATGGCGATAAAGAAGCTTTTCCGCTGCCATCCTCCGGGCATATGAAAATTGCGCTTGTGTCCATCGGAAGCACAACTGACAATGCCTTTTCCAGAAGGATGCGGCTTGACCATAACGCGGATGTTTTCCATTTCGATCATAAACAATCTTCTGAAAGGATCGCATCCATCGTGGAACTGATCCGTCAGCGGTACGATAGGGTAGTGATCGCCGTCCATGGTCTGACCCGTTTCCCGGGAAAGAATTTCGGTATGAGTGATGCTGCAATCCGGTTGCTGCAGCAGACTGCCGCCATTAAGCCTTCAACCGTACTTCTGTTCGGGAATCCCTATGCAGCAAAGGCATTTTGTGGTGTGAAGAACCTGCTGGTGTGTTATGAAGATGAACCTGTCACGCACGATGTTTCGGCAGATATCCTTAAAGGAAAGTTGCTGCCTAAGGGGCGACTCCCTGTCAGCATCTGTGCCGATCTGCCCGCGGGTACCGGCCTGTCCATTCCCCTCCTTCCTGAAGCACAGCCATCCACGGTGGGTATATCCGGGAGTTTTCTGAGATCGGTCGATTCCCTGGCTGAGGATGCCATCCGGCAACAGTCTACACCCGGCTGTGTGGTGCTGGTCGTGAGAAATGGAAGGATCGTGTACCACAAGGCATTCGGACACCTGACCTACGACAGCCTCCTTCCCGTCTCGCCAGAGACCATTTACGATATGGCATCAGTGACAAAGATCTGTGCCACGACGGTTTCTCTCATGAAATTGTATGATGAAGGCAGGATCGATCTCGAGGGTACCCTTGGGGATTATCTGCCCTGGACAAAGGGCTCAGACAAGGAAGGCCTGCGCATTCGGGATATCCTGCTCCATGAGGCAAGGCTTAAATCCTTCATCCCGTTCTATAAGGAAACGCTGGATAGTACCAGCGGAGCACCTGCAAAAGGGTTCTATACTGACCAGCGGGACTCCGGCTTCGATATCCGTGTAACGGAAAAAATGTTCCTCCGAAATGATTTTCGGGATACCATGTATAAAAGGATCCTGCAGAGCCCGCTTGAAAAACCGGGTACATACATCTACAGCGATAATGATTTCATCTTTCTGGGTAAAATCGTCGAAGCCATCAGCGGGCTGCCGCTCGACGAATATGTGATGAAGGAATTCTACCGGCCGATGGGCCTGGTGGCTTCCGGATTCCGGCCATCTGATAGGTTTGCCGGCAGTAGGATCGCTCCGACCGAGGCGGAAAAGACCTTTCGCAAACAACTCATTCACGGCCATGTCCATGATCCGGGGGCAGCCCTTTTTGGTGGCATCGCCGGTCACGCCGGACTCTTCAGCACAGCTTACGATATTGCCGTGATCATGCAGATGCTGCTCAATAAAGGAGAAATGAACGGTCACCGGTATCTTTCCGACACGACCATTGAGCGGTTCACAGCCTACCAGAGCGGGATCAGCCGGAGAGGTCTTGGATTTGACAAGCCGGAAAAGGACAATACCACCCGAAAAGAACCATATCCGACCCTCAGCGCCTCAGCTTTGACATTCGGCCATACCGGATTTACGGGGACTTGTGCCTGGGCAGACCCCAGGGAAAATCTGGTCTTCGTTTTCCTGTCGAATCGTGTGCATCCCGATGGCAGCAATAAACTGCTCCGGATGAATGTGCGCAGTAATATCCATGAACAGATATACCGCTCTCTCCGCTAAGGGCGTTGCTCCATGCCCGACATTTCCTGTACGATCAGCTTTTGATATGTCCAGGGGATGAAATGGTTCCCGTCTGGTATGATGCGCTCGTGGACAGCGGATGCATGGATGAGGTTTTTTTTCGCATATCCGGCATTCCCCACTGGGACCCAGGAGTCTTTTGCTCCATGGATGATATGCACGGCTGAACGGATCTTCCTAAGATCCTCAGACATGGAAAGGATATCTGTTTTGAAGTACAGGAGTTCCCTGTTGCTTGGGCGGAACGCTCCCGGCAGCAGGAATCGAAAAGGGATGATATCCATGAATTTCCGCCATTGTTCTTTTGGTTCCAATGCCGGATCCACAGAAGCCGATATGAGCATGATCGCTTTGAACATCTCAGGCCTCTCAGCAGCCATCTTCACGACCAGTGGGCCGCCCAATGAGTGACCTGCGAGGAAGAAAGGTCTTCTGTTTTGCAATGAATCCGCAAGACGGAGCAACAGGGCTGATTGTTCTCCCAGGTTCAATGCCTTACCGAATCCACTGTGGCCGAAACCGGGTCGGTCGATGCTGACAACCCTGTAGATCCCCAATAAAGCACTGTCTTTGAGGTACTCCTCAAACGCGGTCCATGATCCGGGGGTGCCATGGATGAGCATAAGCGTCGGCAGGGTATCACTCCCGGTCATCACATAATGCAGATCCCGGCCTTCGATGCAGAAGACACCCGTCTTCAATGGCACCCCAACTTTTTTGAACGACAATGCTGCCTTACTGTCGCTGATCGTGAATCGCATACAGCTTTGAGAGATCAGCAACCAAAGGATGATGACCGAGCATATGAATATGACGCGTTTGAGTCCCATTACCGCATGTGGAAAGGGGTTGACATGCCATTAGGGATTGGTCTTCGGCCCTCTTGTTGGTCGGGGACGCTGTTGTGGTTGCCGTGGTGGCTGGGTTGTTTGTTGTTTTGCCTGAGGCGGTTGTTCACGCTTTTGGGGTTTTGCAACATCTTTTCTTTCTTCACTTCGTTTTTGTGGTGGTGGTGGGCTGTTGCGATCCCTTTCGCGCTGTTTTCTCTTTTGGCTATTCCGCTCAAGGCTGCGTAAGCTTATCTGTCCGACAACATCCACGAACTGGAGTTCTTCTTCCTTTATCTTTTGAGCGTTTCCTACTTCTGCAGTCTCCAATTCAGTCGCTTTCACGCCCCGGGCATTCATCTCCTTTATCTTTCTGACGGTCTCAATGGTCAGCGGGTAATGGCGGCTGCTGTCTGGCAGCACATACCACATGATGCTTTTAAAAATATCCTTCTTGACCAAGATAGCATTTCCTTTGACGGTATCCAGCATCTCTGCCTGTTGCGGGAAGCCTTGTAGTGCGTCAAGATATGTATCGAGTTCATAGTTAAGACAGCATTTCAAACGCCCACACTGACCACTGAGCTTGGTCTGGTTGATGCTGAGGTTCTGATATCTGGCGATGGTGGTCGTGACACTCTTGAATTCCGTCAGCCAGCTGCTGCAGCAAAGCTCCCGCCCACAACTGCCGATGCCACCGACTTTGGCGGATTCCTGTCGGGCACCGATCTGTTTCATTTCGACCTTCACCTTGAATTCCGAAGCGAATATTTTTATCAACTCGCGGAAATCCACCCGCTCATCGGAGATATAGAAGAAAGTGGCTTTCCTGCCATCTGCCTGGATCTCCACTTCGCAGAGCTTCATATTGAGTTTCAACTGTCGGGAGATCGCCCTTGAACGAATCATGGCATCTTTTTCCCGGGCCTTGTTCTCTTTCCATTTCTGAATATCTGAATCGGTGGCAAGCCGTAGAACTTTCCGGATATCGCTGGAATCCTCATGCACCCTTTTTTTCTTGAGCTGCAGCCTTACCAATTCTCCTGTGAGGCTTACTGTGCCAACATCAAAACCATTCACACCTTCGACAGCGATGATTTCGTCTTTCATGAAAACCTGCAGCGTGTTGTTCCGGTAGAAATCTTTCCTGCTGCCGTTGTTGAAAGTCACTTCAATGACCCTGCAGGATCCCTCAGGATCACTGAAAGGGAGGTTGGCAAGCCAGTCATGCACGTTGAGTCTGTTGC
>JBIKIB010000117.1:0-9992 GCA_044361845.1 Chitinophagaceae bacterium
AACTGGAAGCATTGGCAGGCATGACCAAGGCGGATGGCTGTGCACCTTACATCATGCCTTTCCGCAACAACAGGATCGACTGGAGACCGATGATCGACATGATCCTGCAAGATGTCGAAGCCGGCGCTGACAGATCAGTGATCGCTTTCCGGTTCCTGAAAACACTGGCGGCGCTTGTCATCGATTCAGCCAGGCATCTGCAGGTCAGCAGGATCGCGATCAGCGGCGGTGTCTTCCAGAATGCGTTGCTCAATACTTTGATCAGAGATCGCCTCGAACCAGGGATGACATTATACACGCATATCCATCTGAGCCCGAACGATGAATGCATCGCCTTCGGCCAGGTGGCACTTCATCATCTGAAAATGAAGCAGCGGCAGGGATATGGCCGAACCGAAAAACCGACCGACCACCAGGATACCCTCACAACATAAAACCGATCACCATGTGTTTAGCGATTCCAGGAAGGATCATCTCCATCGAACCGGTCATTGAGGATATCCTGCGAAATGGCAAAGTGAGTTTCGGAGGCATCATCAAACAGGTGAACCTATGCATGGTGCCCGATGCGAAGGAAGGCGATCATGTGTTGGTGCATGTCGGCCTGGCCATCGGCATCGTGGATGAGGAAGAAGCGAGGATCACTTTCGAATACCTCAAACAGATCGGGGAGATCGAGGAAATGGAGGCGGACGACATGACCGCAACCGAAAGCAAAAAATAAATATGTATGCAAGATGAAACCCAACATCAATCGCCCATATAAAAACAGTACCGATGAAACACCTCAGTGAATACAGGGACCCCGGGCTGGTGCATCAATACCTGGAAGAGATCCATCAGGAGACGACCAGGCCATGGACACTCATGGAGATCTGCGGTGGACAGACGCACAGCCTCGTGAAGAACGGCATCCTTGAGATACTTCCCGCGAAGATCACCATGGTGCACGGGCCCGGCTGTCCGGTCTGCGTGACGCCGGTGCAGGTGATCGACGAGGCCATTTGGCTGGCGGAGCAGCCGGATGTCATCCTCTGTTCCTTCGGTGACATGCTAAGGGTACCCGGCTCACGGTCAAGCCTACTCGAAGTAAAAGCCCGGGGAGGGAACGTCTGCATGCTGTACTCCCCACTGGATGCGGTCGATATCGCGGAAAAGCATCCAGACAAGGAGGTCGTCTTCTTCGCGGTGGGCTTCGAGACGACGGCCCCGGCCAACGCACTGAGTGTCGTACAGGCATCCCGGAAGGGCATCGCGAATTACAGTATCCTGGCATCCCATGTGCTTGTGCCACCGGCGATGGAAGCCATCCTCTCGGACCCGGAGCATCGCATCGATGCATTCCTGGCAGCAGGGCATGTATGCACCATCATGGGGATGCATGAATATGAAACGATCGTCGAAAAATACAAGACTCCTGTCGTGATCACCGGATTCGAACCGGTCGATCTCCTACAAGGAATACTCATGTCGATCCGTCAACTGGAAGCCGGCATCTGGAGGCTCGAAAACCAGTACGCACGCTATGTGCAGCGCGAAGGCAACAGGATCGCCCGACAGACCCTTGAGGAGGTATTCGACATTGCTGACAGGCCATGGCGCGGCATCGGGAACATTCCCCGGAGCGGATATGAAGTCAATGACAAATACGCCATGCACAATGCACGTCTGAAATTCAACATCGACATCCTCCCGGCCACGGAGAACGCCTCCTGCATCAGCGGAGACATCATGAAAGGCCTAAAAAAACCTGTCCATTGTGCCCACTTCGGCAAGGCATGTAAGCCGGAACATCCGCTGGGAGCACCGATGGTCAGCAGCGAAGGCGCCTGTGCCGCATATTACCTCTACTACGGCGTCAACGAATCGGCAGAACCCGGCCTGCACGATGGAACTGAACAAGCCAACCGTTTTTTCCAAATACCGCAACAAAAATAATCACACCCTACACCCATGCCATTCTCCTGCCCGATACCCAATAATGATCTCGACATCATCACCCTCGGACATGGCGGTGGTGGCAAGCTGATGCATGACCTGCTGAACGAGACCGTACTGGAACTCTTCAGAAACGATCTGCTCGATCAACAACATGACGGTGCGAGTTTTGAACTGGAAGGAAGGGTGTCGTTCAGCACCGATAGCTATGTGGTGACTCCCGTTTTTTTTCCGGGTGGAAACATAGGCGACCTGGCCGTCAATGGAACGGTGAACGACCTGGCAATGTGCGGCGCCATGGCAAAATACCTGTCGCTCGGGCTGATCCTGGAAGAAGGCCTTCGGATGTCTGATTTCCGTGAGATCCTTATGAGCATTCGGCGTGCCGCGGATATCGCCGGCGTGCAGATCGTCACGGGTGACACCAAAGTGGTCGAGAGAGGCAAAGGCGATAAGATATTCATCAACACATCCGGCATCGGGACCGTTCACCCGAAAGCGCGTATCCATCACCGTTATGTCGCTGCGGGTGACAGGATCGTCATCAGCGGACGGCTGGCGGCGCATGGCATCGCCATCATGAGCCTGCGAGAAGGTTTACAGTTCGAGACGACGATCCAAACCGATTCGGCACCGCTGAACCATCTGGTCATGACATTGCTCGATCGTTTCGGGAATGACATCCGGTTCATGCGGGATCCCACCCGCGGGGGACTTGCTTCCACCCTGAACGAGCTGTCGGGCAGCTCCGGACAAGGGATCCTGATCGATCAGCGGTCGATCCCGGTCGATGAACAGGTGGAGGCCGCCTGTGAAATGCTCGGCCTCGATCCGCTCTATGTGGCCAACGAGGGAATTTTCATCGCGGTGGTCAAAAAGGAATGCGCAGACGACATGGTCGGGATGCTTC
This sequence comes from Chitinophagaceae bacterium, assembly GCA_044361845.1. Taxonomy (GTDB): domain Bacteria; phylum Bacteroidota; class Bacteroidia; order Chitinophagales; family Chitinophagaceae; genus Pollutibacter. The sequence goes on from JBIKIB010000117.1 coordinate 2,849, forward strand.
GGCAGTCAGACACAGGAAGGCATGCTTCCATCATCGGGGAGATGACGGAGGACCATCCGGGCAAAGTGATCCTGAACAGTCGCATTGGTGGGAAACGGGTGGTGGGCTTCCTGCCAGGAGATCAGTTGCCAAGGATCTGCTGATCGCAGCAACCATCATCGGAATCACTAACCTGAGAAATTGAAACTACCTGCATGTGAAAAGCTCCTGTTGGCCGATCTAAACTGGCTTTCAGGAAAGCCATTTTCTCCGATCCTACAGCACATCTACCTGTCCATGCAATAAGTCTTCAAACACTTGCCGCTTGCGGATGAGCTTCGCTTCATCGCTGATCACAAGTACTTCCGCGGGCTTCAGGCGGGAATTAAAATTGCTGCTCATTTCGAAGCCGTATGCACCGGCATTATAAAACACGAGAAGGTCACCCTCCCGCACTTCATGAAGCTTTCGGTCCCATGCGAAGGTGTCTGTCTCGCAGATATTTCCCACGACGGTATAGATGCGCTCCGGTCCATTCGGGTTCGAGATATTCACGATATGGTGGTAGGAGTCATAGAACATCGGACGGATGAGGTGGTTGAAGCCACTGTTCACACCGACAAAAACCGTGGCGGGTGTCTGCTTGATGACATTGGCTTTTACGACAAAGTATCCACACTGGCTCACGAGATATTTTCCGGGCTCAAACCAGACCTCGAGTTTTTTGCCGGTCTCCTGCTCATGTTGCATAAAGGCTTCGGCCACCTTTGTACCGAGGAGTTTGATATCCGTCTCTGCATCATCGGTTTTATAAGGCACTTTGAAGCCGCTACCCAGGTCGATGAACGTCAGATCCGGAAAATGCTTCGCCATCTGGAACATCACTTCGAGCCCTTCCAGGAACACACCCACGTCCTTGATCTCACTGCCGGTATGCATGTGGATGCCGCTGACGCGGATCTTTGTGGATTTGACTACACGCTCGATATGCCGGATCTGGTGAATGGAGATCCCGAACTTGCTGTCGACATGGCCGGTGGAGATCTTGAAATTTCCGCCTGCCATGATATGCGGATTGAGCCGTATGCAAACGGGGTAGCTGTTCCCAAAACGGTTACCGAACTGCTCCAGGATCGATATGTTGTCGATGTTGATATGCACACCCAGTTCTTTGGCTGCGATATACTCATCCAGGTCGACACAGTTCGGGGTGAAAATGATCTTGTCCGCTTCGAAGCCGGCTTTCATCCCCAGCATGACTTCATTGATGCTGACACAGTCAAGCCCGGCACCCAGGCGATGAATATATTTGAGGATGTTGATATTCGTCAGCGACTTGCAGGCATAAAAAAAACGCACCGCCGACCTGGAGAATGCCTTTTGCAAATGACCGTACTGAAAAGCGATATGTTCGGAGTGATAGACATATAACGGAGTCCCGAATTCCTTCGCGATCCCCCCAAGTTGATCTTCTGAAAGCGATGGTACGTGCTTTGTCATGCGAATGATTTATCCTGTCAGACTCATGGTCTGCGCAGCTTCGTGAATGAGTTTAGAACAGTTTCCGGATGAAATGTACCGAAAGGAGCACCGCAACAGGGTCGTTCCTTCGGAAAGGTACAACCGGTCAGCTTTGATGTGCATCCTCTTCCGGGCCATGCTCTTGCCCACCCTTTTCATCATTTTCAGGATCTTCTTTGGAGGTGGCATCATCTGCCAGCATCCCGGAGCCCTCGTCACCGGGCGGTTCTGATGATCGAATCGCTTCTTCTATTTGTACGATCAACTCCCCTTCTTCGCTCACCAGAAGGACATTCCCATCCTCCACATCGAAGTGGTCGGCATTGACCAATGTGGGCTCCACGATCTGATCCGCCAGTACCTCACTGATCTTCGGCAGCTGATCCGGGGTATTGATACCAAAATAATCCATGAAGTTTCGGGAAGTACTGTAGACCAGAGGTTTTCCGGGGAGCGTCTCGTTGCGTCCGCTGATGATGATCAGTTCCTTCTCCAGCAACTTTTGCACGCTATAGTCGGAATTGACGCCGCGTATCGACTCGATCTCCGACTTGGTGATCGGCTGCTTGTATGCCACGATGGCAAGTGTCTCTAGTGCTGCATTTGACAGCCGTTTCAGGAACTTGTCACCGTTGAGTTGTGCGATGGTCTTATGGAATGCTCGTTTGGTGAGGAACTGCCATCCTCCTCCGCTCTGCCGCAATTCAAAAGGGTAGAACTCCTCACTGTATTTTTCACAGATGCCTTCTATGGAAGTCTCCACCTGATCGAGGGTGATCTTATCCTCCATGAAGCCAAAGGCGTTATTGATCAGTTCTACAATATCAAGGGCCGTCAGCGGCTTTTCACTGGCAAAAATAAGTGCCTCGATGTGGGTGATGATATTTGAAATGTCCATCAGGAAGTCGGGGGATGATTGGTCGTGTCTGGAACTATGTGATTGGTCATGGGTGATCTCGGATGCCTTTATGGTTTGGCGCTTTTCAATATCGGCTAATATACGATCGTCGATCTGATGAAAGTGCCCGTTGTACCATGAAGTACGCTTTATTTTCCATCAGGGAACATATATTGTCTTCTTTGAGCTGGGGCGTTCCGGCTTCCAAAGAAAAACCCGGCTTGAAAAAGCGAAGACCACCAACCCCCAAAAGCTACTATCGTAAAAAACTCTTCCTACCCTTCACTGCAGACCGTCTCCTGGGTCTGTCTGACCCTTGGTTTACGACTATTCCGGGACCGAAGGAGACAGGGTAGTGGAGAACCTTCAAGACAGTTGACATCCGCGTCCTGAAAGCGACCCCTCTCACACTGTCATATTGAAGGTTTGCGTCCAATATCAACGATCAAAGAACGCTTTCAGATCATCCTCAGGCCTGATGACACCTGCACTGTTGCAGTTGGAGCGATGGTATTTTCAATGATCCTGACCATTTCCGTTTCCGGTGCATCACCCCTGCAATGCGGCCGCACCACTGACGATCTCTGAAAGCTCCGTGGTAATGGCTGCCTGACGGGCGCTGTTGTACGTGACCTTGAGTGATTTCAACAGTTCGTTCGCGTTTTCAGATGCCTTGTCCATCGCCATCATACGGGCGCCATGTTCGGATGCATTGGCATCCAGTACCGCCTTGTACAGCTGGGTGTTCAGGATCTTCGGCATGAGCTCGGCTATGAGCAGGTCCTGCGATGGCTCAAAAATGAAATCAGACTTCCTATTTCCGGCACCATCTGCAGGAGCAGACCTTGGGACCGGCAGAAAACGCTCGACCGTATAGCGCTGGGTTCCGGCATTCCGGAATTCACTGTAGACCAACTCCACCGCGTCGAACTGCTTTTGCCTGAAAGCTTCCACGGCCGCTTGTGCACAATCCTGCACTTTGGCGAAGGAAAGCTGTAGAAAAGTATCCTTGTAATCGGTATTGACCGTGTATCCACGTTTCTGGAAAAACTCAGCACCCTTCTTGCCGATACACCACAAGCTCACATGACCCCTGCGATGTTGTTCAGGGTACTTGCTTTCGATGGTGCTGATGGCAAGTTTCTGGATGTTGGCGTTATATGCCCCGCAGAGACCGCGGTCGCTGGTGATCACGATGACCAAAACCTTTTCCACCGGACGGTCCTCCGCCAGGCTCATCCCTTCTCCACCTCCCTCGACGCTGCTGACGATATTGCTGAGTAATTCCTGCAGCTTACGTGCATAGGGACGCATCTGGATGATGGAGTCCTGGGCACGACGAAGCTTGGCGGCACTCACCATCTTCATCGCCTTGGTGATCTGCTGGGTCGATTGGACCGACTTGATCCTGTTCCTGACTTCCTTTAACTGACCGGCCATGTGTTATATCAGAATTGGGAGATGAGCATTAGATTTCCAAAAAATGATGGTCAGAATACCCGAACAGCAGAATGTATGCTGCCAGAAATTCCGGATGCAAAGATAGTTAAAAAAGGGAATTGAAAAGCCCTCCCTACAGGATCCTCCATGAACGATGGTACATAGATATGTGCCGGAGTTTTTTTACTGAATCCATACTTTTACGCCTCATATTCACCCATCTTTCCTTGGGGAAAGGCCGCCAAACCGTACTTATTTTCCCGCTATACGCGGTAATCTGTTCCATAGGGCCGGTTCCGGGGATGACAAGAACCAAGGTTTCCATGAAATTAAACATTCCTCCACTGCTTCTCTTTTTCGCATGCTTTCTGCCCCCTTCAGGAGCAGGGTGCCAGGACATGGCTGCGATCGATTCATTTTTCCTGAATTATCCCGCTGCGATCCGTACCGAGGTCAACGGACAAGCCATCACCAATGATTTTCCTTTATACAAAAGGGTTGTGCTGCATAACACCGGAAGACCCATGGCGGGTTTTTACCTGGAAGATCGCGTGATGCCCGGCGACATGGATTTTTATGGTGGGATTTTCCGGGAAAGGATCTCTACAAACCAGGTCGTGTTCCAAAAAAGCATGGACATGACCCTGGCGCATTTCCATGAACCGGTAAAAATCCAATCCACGGATTTCGAAAAGCAAGCCCTGTTCAACTGGGCCCGCTTCGCGCATACCGCGTTTTTCTCCCGGGCTTCTTTTCTGTCAGAAACACAGTTCATCAGGGCGGCCTTTGACTCTTCCGCAAATATCAACTTCTGCAGGTTTGACGAAAACGCATTCTTTTATGGGAGTATGTTCAACGGCCAATGTTCCTTTAACGATACTAAATTCAACAAGGATGCAGTCTTCTCCTTCTGCGATTTCAAGAGTAGCCTGAAATACAACCGATCGGCTTTCAGTAGGATCGTCCTTTTCAACAACGTACATTTTCGTCAGGGAGGCGATTTCACGAATGCAACATTCGACTCCCTGGCAGATTTCTCCAATGCTGTCGTCAACGGCAAACTTGACTTCACGGGTGTGGATCTACCCGAATATATGGACATGTCCGGCATGCAGGAAATCGATGGGATCATCGATCTGATGCGTGTCAAGTCGGGTACTAATTCCGAAGAATGCAGGATCAACCTGCTGAACTCGGATATCTCCAAATTCCACTTGTCATACGAACACTTCAGGTTGTACTTCCCGCCGGGCACGGCTTACAATGATAAGGTCAGTGTCTACGAAGATCTCCTGGAGAATTTCAAGGCAAGAGAACTGAATGACAGCTATCAGGCACTCGACATAGCATTCTCACAATTCAAATACAAAGAAAAAAGACAGTCGGCAGCGAATCTGGTGCAGAAATTCTGGTGGAACTATGGTTACGACAAGAACATGATCTTCGTATGGATATTTCGGATCCTGCTGTTTTTCACCGCCATCAACACGTTTTTCATTCGCAAACTGATCACGGCGATCACCGAATTGCCCTTCCTCAGTAAAAAAACCGTGGAAAAGCACCACCTGCACCATCCGATCATTGCTTATTTTTTGAATTTCCCGGGTACCCTTTTATACACGTTCATATTGCTGGTCAGCGGATCCTCAGGCCTTAGCATCATAAAAGATCACTCCAAAATACCCAATGTGGTATGGATGCTTTATATGATCATCCTGAGCCTGGTCGGACTGAGCATATCCATTTTCATTTTCAACTACATCATCAACTGATACCGGCATGTTCCGTAAAATCGACCACCTCACCATCTATGCCCTTGTCCTGACCATCCTGTCATTCCTGGTTATTTTCTATGTTCATGGCAGCAAGGCGAATTCCCTGGAGGAAGAACGCATGATACTGGATCAAAAAGTGGAGGCAAAAGAATTGGGTTATACCCTGGCCATGGCATCCGACCACCTGACGGCTGAAGTCAGGAAGTTCACTATCACGCTCAATCCGATACACCTGCGGAACTACTGGCGGGAAGTAAATGTGGTGAAACGGCGCGAATCGGTCATCAAACGCATGGAACACCTGAAGGCTCCGAAAGAAGAGTTCGACCTGCTCAACCAGGCAAAGAACAACTCCGACGCACTGGTCAACACGGAGATCCTCGCACAACGCCTCATACTGGAAGTATATGATGTGCCCGAAGCACAGATGGAGCCGCAGATCAGGGACTACCAACTGACGCAGGATGACAAAGAACTGACCCCGAATCAAAAAGTGAATAAGGCAAGGGAGATCCTGTACAACAGTCAATATGATGCTGACAAGGAACTCATCATGGCACCGATCCGAAAATTCCAGCGATCGATGGATGACAGGATCAATGCGGAAATGGAAACCACCCGGGAAAGAACCGACCGGTTCAATATGCTGTCAAGCTTCTGGATGTTCCTGCTCACATTCCTCATATTTATTTTCGTATACAACGTCATTCAACGCATCGGCACACCATTGAAAGACCTCGAGGCACAATTGAAAGAAAATGAGCCGACAGTCGAAGTGTCGAAAAACTCCGTTGCGGCGATAACGAACATCACAGCCATGATCAACAGGATCCGCAAGGATCAGGAAGTACCGAAAGAATCTGCAACGTGAAAAGGTTTAAATTGAAGACCTGATCATGAAACAACTTTTTCTGACAACACTGATCGCATTGTCGTCCCTGAAGGATCTTTCGGGTCAGGTGATCAATATTGAGAACCGAAGGCTACACACCGATTCGGTAAGGCTTGCGGGCAACCTGAACATATCCTTCCTGCTCAACAGCACGAATGGTAAGAATATCGCCACATTCAGGGGCAATGGGGTCGTGCAGTTCAAAAGCAAGGACTACGATCATCTCTGGCTTTTGACTGCGAACTATGATCTTGCCAAGGCAGAAAAACAGGACTTCGTGAATTCATTTTATATCCATGGGAGATATAACTATAAGCTCACCACATGGCTGAGGTGGGAGGCTTTCGTACAGCACCAGATCAACGAACCCCTGGGGATCGCATCCAGAAAGATCGTTGGAACCGGACCACGCTTCAAGGTGCGGATCGGCAAGGACGCAGACATATACATCGCGAGTGCATACATGTACGAGGATGAAAAAACAACCGGCCCCGCGAACCTGGTTTTGAAAGATGGCCGCTCCAGCAACTACATATCCCTGAATATCCGGATCCCCAAGGTCAGGGGATCGCTGATCAGTACGAGTTACTACCAACCCCTCTACCGTGATCTTTCCGATCACAGGATCATGAATGACAC
>JBIKIB010000454.1:0-2951 GCA_044361845.1 Chitinophagaceae bacterium
GGGTTGTATAGCAGTAAAAAACCGCTATGTTTCAATGAAGGGTCAGCATGCATGATGCCATCCCAGTCCCTGCCATCCGCACGACGAAGGTGGATGATATCGGCATTCAGGATATCCCGATACTGCCTGTACCACTGCACCATTTGGATGACCTTCTGCTTTGTGACCTCCGTATCATAGAGCCGGGGACCCCGGTAACAAGCCTGCACACCGGACCCGTAATACTGGAACATGAGCTGTTCATAATCTGCCAGGTGTTCTGAAAGCGGCTCCAGGACCGCTTCCGGTCCCCCACCCTGATAGCGCACCAGGGGTACGAAACCCCAACTCATCGAAGGTGTCTTCTCCCAAAGTCCGTCGTATATATTCTGGCGGTTCAGGATCTTCTGCTGCTCCCTCGACAGGGAGAAATTCGTCTCCCGATAACCGATCGCGATCTTATTCGTCCCGTCAAGAAAATACCAATCGGGTGCGTTGATATAAATTCCCCGCTCATGCAACCAGCGATAAAGTCCTTTTTGAAGCTCCATCTGCCGCCACTGCGAATCATGCAGTCCCTCATGGCCTGGATGTTTCACGGATGCGCATACATCCCCGGGATAAGGACCATCGTTCTCGAACAGGTCAAAACCCGTTCTTGCAAAAAAATATTTGAGCTTTTCCAGATATGCCAGCCCCCAGTGACTGCCCATGCAGGGGGCATGACCGAAAAAGGCGGCGGCATTGGGTTTGCCGCTGACCGGGTCGATGACATCATCCTCGTCACTGATGCGACGGGAGCTGAAGAGTGAGTACCCGCCGATGAGTACGTTCCTTGAATGGGCATGGTCTGCAAGCGATTTCCATCGGGATATGTTCGCGGCAGAACTGTCTTCCATATTCAAGTGACTGCCAAAGCTGAGGATCAAAGCCTCATAGCCTGTCTCCGCGCACTGATCGATCGCACGCATCACCTCTTCATCGCTCCTGCTCACCAGATGCATGAAGATCGGGTTCTCCTTCACCCAGGGTGCCACGATCCTGTACATCTTCCGGATGGCAAGCCCCCGGCGCTCCCGGTCGTAACTGTCCATGAGCAACTCATGCGTACGAACGGAAGTGAAAACCTCCCCGGGTAAAAGGGTGAGGGCCTCCAGTTTTTCGGGATAGACCTCCAGCAGGCAGGGCGTCTGATAATTGTAATTGACCTGTGACCGGTAAAGACTATCCGTTTTCCAGTGTGTCGTCTGGTCACTGATATCGTACCGCATCGCATTATTGAAGGCATAATTCGTCTCCACGTAGATCCCGTGCTGCTTCTTCATCTGCTCCGGAGAACCGACGACAGCACTCTCCTCCTCCACAAGTGCCAGGATCTCATTGACCGGCCGTCCGATCACATGTTTTTTGTCGCCTGCGTTCTCCACGGAGATCCATTTCACCATGAGCGGGATGCCGTCGTACAGTTCGTAATGCACGGACACACGCAGGTTCCTTATTTCGTTTACACTTGACCGGTAGTGAAAGCTCACCTTCCTCCCGCCCGGCAGAGTCTCACCCGCCGACCAGGCTCTGCGTGTCCTCCTGAAACGGGGTTCGATGGCAGAGATATCCATCGAAACATACATGAAGTCACCCTCACCAGCCCGCAGGCTATCGATCCATCCGGGCATGAAATACGCATGCTCCCTGAGTCCCGTGAGACCACCGACAGCGTATTCCCTGCCATCGATGGTGACACGGGCCTCGGGGCGAACGGACCGCAGTAATTGCTGTCCGCTCGACATGTTGGTGATATCCGTACAGGCGAGGTTGGGCTGCAACCGGAAGACACGCTTCACCAATCCGTTGTACAGGACGACATCGCGGCCGTCACTAGTCCCGTAAACACCCGCCTTCTCCTGCATACCACCCAGTAACCAGTCCACAGGCGTCGCGCGGACAGTCCTGTCATCCCATAACGGTAACGGGTAACCGGATTGCTGCGAAACCGCATCCTGGATGAATACGGAATGCATGGTCATCGCGATTGTCATTAAGCTGACACGGCAGGCGAAGAGAAAGCGGATCGTGAAGGCGATTTGTCGCATGGTAAATGTATCTGATGATGTCATACGAATGTAATCCATTCATAAATGGCACCACTCATCCCTGCGGAACAGGAGGCCGATGGTTTCTCCCGGTTCGACATCTGGCCGGATCGCATGAAGAAACACCTCGCCTGCTGGCGTCACCACCGTTACCCGGTGATGGCTTCCCAGAAAACGGATCGCTGCCACCCGGCCATCGGCATCGCCTATGCCCGCATCCACGATGGAGACCGTCCCGGGCCTGACAAGGATACGACCCTGGCCGGTCGCTGACCATCCGGGCAGCCCTGCCAGTTTCGCCCCTTCGAGGATGCTGTACGACCCCAGCATTCCCGCCACATATTCATCCACTGGCCGGTAATACACCGACCGGGGATCCCCCTCCTGTACGATGCTGCCCTCGCGTATGACAATGACACGACTGGCCCAGGAAAGCACATCCGCACCGTCATGTAGGACTTTCATGCAGGTGATGCCCAGTGTCGCCGATATGGCTTCAATGACATCCTGCATGACCTGTTTATGGACCGCGTCGAGGTTCGAATATGGTTCATCCAGCAAGAGCAGACGCGGGTCGGTGAGCAATGCACGCGCCAATGCCACCCGTTGTCGCTCACCGCCCGAAAGCTCATGGGTCATCCGCTTCAGAAGATGTCCGACCCGGCAGATCCCGCAGATCCTGAATGTCTCAGCTTCCGTCAGCTTGCTCCAGGCCTCTAATTCATCCTCCACACGGTAATTCTTCCGCAACTCAAAATGCTGGCTGAGGTATGCGATACCCGGATGCCCGGGCATGAGCTTCTCATCAGGGCCGGGTACCCTCTTTTCCTCAAACCACACCGAACCGGCATCCGCTTGTAAAAGCCCTGCAGCGATCCTGAG
>JBIKIB010000118.1:0-9968 GCA_044361845.1 Chitinophagaceae bacterium
CAGCGATCTATTTCCGGGACCATCACATCTTCACCATGGATGACATCCATGAGATACGGGAGAGATTTGAATCCATGCGTGCGGGCCGGAAGATCATCCTGACCACGGAAAAGGATTCCGTAAGGCTGTCGAAGTTCGGTGAAACGATCACAGCATTGCCCGTTTATGTGCTCCCCATTTCAGTGCTTTTCAAGTTCTCCGGGGAAGCCGGGTTTAACAAATTAATCGATAACTTCATAAGGTCGAAGAAAAAAGACTAACAGTCAGGCATAATCGAAGGATATGGCCTGTAAATCCACCGATACATATGAGTAGAAAAATACCGAAGCAGAAGCAGAAGAAAAATCAGAAAAAGAAGCAGGGGGGTAAATCGCATGGGGAACAAAGCCACATAGGAGTGCTTGATATCACCCGGTCGGGCATGGGATATGCGATCGTGGAAGGCCTTAACAAGGACATCCTCATCCGTCCGTCACAGTTCAACAAAGCATTCCACGGCGATAAGGTAAGGATCCGGATCACGAGCGATAGTGGCAGGGACGGCCGGCTTCAGGGAGAAGTGCAGGAAGTCCTGGAGCGGAAGCAGATGGAGTTCATGGGAATGATAGAGGTCACCCGGGATTTTGCTTTTTTCTTGCCTGATAGTCAAAAACCCATGGCGGATTTTTTCATTCCTGTACAGTCACTCAACCAGGCGAAGGATGGTGACCGGGTGGTGGTGAGGCTGGTGGAATGGAAGGAAGGAGATAAGAACCCCAGGGGTATGGTCGTCACGGTCCTCGATGCTGAGAACGAGAACGACCTTGCCATGAAAGGGATCCTGGTGCAGAGTGGATTCCCGCTTGTGTTCGACGATGATGTCATTGAGGAATCAGAAAGGATCGCAGACATCATCCCGATCGCAGAGATCGAGAAACGGAAAGATATCAGGGATATCCTGACATTCACCATCGATCCAGTGGATGCAAAAGACTTCGATGATGCGATCAGCATTCGTGAGGTCAAAAAGGGAGTCTATGAGATCGGTGTTCACATTGCGGATGTAAGTCACTATGTAGAACCCGGTACAGCCCTTGACAGGTCGGCTTTTGAACGTGCCACGTCCGTTTATCTGCCCGACAGGGTGCTGCCTATGTTGCCGGAGCGCATCAGCAATGAGCTTTGTTCTCTTCGGCCACATGAGGATAAGCTCACTTTTTCCTGTATTTTCCAGATCACGGCGAAAGGTGAGATCCGGCATTATTGGATCGGCAAGACCGTCACCCATTCGAATCACCGGTTCACCTACGAAGACGTCCAGGCGACGATTGAAAATCAGGATGGTTTATACCACAAAGAGATCCTCTTGCTGAATGAGCTTGCACAGCGGTTCCGCCGTTCGAGGTTCAAGGATGGCGCGATCAATTTCTCTTCACAGGAAGTGCGTTTCCGGCTCGATGAAAAAGGAAAGCCGCTTGGCATTGTGGTGAAAGAGAGCAAGGAGTCGCACCAGCTGATAGAAGAGTTCATGTTGCTGGCGAACCGCACGGTGGCAGAGAACGTTTCGAAGGTCAAGCTGAACAAGAAATCGATACCATTCCCGTATAGGGTGCATGACCAGCCTGATGAGGCGAAACTCATGCCATTCATGGACTTCGCCAGAAAATTCGGCCATCAGTTCGACACGGGTTCGCCGGAGGCCATCGCATCCTCTTTCAACCAGATGTTGTCAGCCGTGAAAGGAATGCCGGAGCAGCATGTATTGGAACAACTGGGGATCCGGACAATGGCGAAGGCCGTTTACACCACCGAGAACATCGGTCACTACGGCCTAGGATTCGAGCATTACTGCCATTTCACATCTCCCATCCGCCGTTACCCAGACATACAGGTGCACCGGATCATGGAGCAGGTGCTATCGGAAAATATTGTGCCCAACAAACAACTTGAGGAGCAATGCCGGCACAGCAGTGGAAGGGAACGTGCGGCAATGGAGGCGGAAAGGGCCGGAAATAAATATAAGCAAGTCGAATATATGCGTCAGTTCATAGGGGAGGAGTTCGATGCCGTGATCAGTGGTGTGGCGGCTTTTGGCTTCTGGGCGGAGACGGTTGACCATAAATGCGAGGGACTTGTAAGCATCATGAGCCTTCAGGATTATGATGACTTCCGCCATATCGAGGAAGATTACTGCCTTGTCGGAAAACGAGGTGGACAGGCATTTCGCATGGGCGACAGGGTTAGGGTCAAAGTGATCGCCGCCAACCTTGTAAAACGACAACTCGACTATGAGTGGGTCCTTCTGCCGGACAATCCGGTCGTGCCTGCACCTGTAAAAAAACGAAGTGGTTCTAAAAAACGATAACAGTACTTTACCTTGCAAAAAAGCAAATCCAACAGACATGCACAACTTCCTGGAATTACAGGAGAAATTCGATGAATTCTTCAACCAACAGCATTTCCCGGAGCAGCCGGCAAGTTTATACGAACCGCTGAATTATTTTCTAAAACTGGGGGGCAAACGCGTGAGGCCGGTCATGTGTTTGATGGGTAATGAACTTTTTGAAGACATCAATCCGGATGCTTATCCGATGGCAGCGGCGGTGGAACTCTTCCATAATTTCACACTCATACACGACGACATCATGGACAAAGCTCCGTTGCGGAGGGGGATGCCAACTGTACATGCGAAATATGGCGAACCCACGGCCCTGTTGGGTGGTGATGTGATGCTGGTGGTCGCTTATGAATACCTCAAACGCATCGATGGCCGCTATCTGAAAAAAATCCTGTCCCTGTTCAATCAAACGGCCATGGAGGTTTGCGAAGGACAGCAGCTGGACATGGATTTCGAGAAAAAGGAAATGGTGGATATGCATGAATATATCCATATGATCAGCTTGAAGACCTCCGTACTGCTGGCGGCAAGCCTGCGTTTGGGAGCAATACTTGGTGGTGCGGGTGAAGGGAACCAGCAACATATCTATCAATTCGGAAAGAAACTCGGGATCGCCTTTCAGGTACAGGATGATTATCTGGATGCATTCGGAGATCCGGAGAAATTCGGGAAACAGATAGGGGGAGACATCATGTCGAACAAAAAGACATTCCTCCTCATTCACGCGCTGGAAACCGCTGGTCAGGAAGGGAAAAAAGAACTGACACGCCTCATGGAGGGTGATCGACCTGACAAAGTGGAAAAGGTCCTTTCATTTTTTCGGGAATGCGGCATTGATGCCTGGGCCCGTGAGCTTAAAGAAAAATACATTAAGGAAGCGATCGGACATTTGGATGAGATCGCCGTCACCTCCGTTCGGAAAAAACCCCTGACAGACCTGATGCATTATCTGGTCCAGCGCGACAAATGAACCTTGCATGCACGGGGTCTTTGAGAGATTGATTCCGGATGGTAGGGAATGACGTTTTATGAGCATGAGTGAATTCCAATTTAGTGTTATATTGAAGCCATAATACTCCACATGGCACACAAACTATTTCGGAAAAAATCGATAGAGAACATCCTTGCCGAGTCGGCGGCAGGTCAGACGGATGGGCATGGAGGTAATGGGATGCGTAAGATCCTGACCGTACGTGATCTGACATTCATGGGTGTGGCAGCCGTGATTGGCGGAGGAATCTTTTCCACGATCGGTGCAGCGGCCTTCAATGGTGGGCCGGGTGTCGTGTTTCTTTTTCTGATCACGGCCATCACCTGCGGCTTCACGGCGCTATGTTATGCGGAGTTCGCATCCCGCGTGCCCGTCTCTGGCAGTGCGTACACGTATTCATATGTCACTTTTGGCGAAGTTGTGGCCTGGATCATAGGTTGGGCACTCATTCTAGAATATGCCATTGGAAACATCGTGGTGGCCATATCATGGAGTGCATATTTCAACAATATCCTCAGGGCATTCGGTATTGACTTGCCGGTATGGCTTACCGTCGGGTATCAGACGGCGAAGATGGCATATACTGATGCCCTTGCAAACGGGAAGCCAGTGGCTGATCTTGTCTACAGCAAAGCACCGGAATTTGCCGGGTTCCGCTTCATTGTGAATCTTCCGGGGTTCATTATCGTCATCCTGGTGACCTTGCTCGCCTATATCGGCATACACGAAAGCAAGCGTACGGCCAATATGATGGTATTCATAAAAATCGCAGTTTTGATCTTCATTGCCGGGATCGGTCTTTGGTATATTTTTTCAGAAGGCACGACAGACAATTGGGTGCCGTTTTTACCCAACGGGATGACAGGCGTGTTGAAAGGAGTGTCAGCTGTTTTCTTCGCATACATTGGATTCGATGCCATCTCCACAACAGCGGAAGAATGTAAAAATCCGCAAAAGGACCTGCCACGGAGTATGCTATATTCACTTCTGATCTGCACGGTCATCTACATTGTCACGGCATTGGTGATAACAGGTATCGTGAATTATAAGGAATTCGAAGGTGTCACGGACCCATTGGCCTATGTTTTCGAAAAAATCGGTATGAAGCATATAGGCTTCATCATTTCCGTCAGTGCAGTGGTGGCCGCGACCAGTGTGATGCTGGTTTTCCAACTTGGACAGCCCAGGATCTGGATGTCCATGAGTCGTGATGGTCTTTTACCTGCATCATTTGGTACCATCCATAAGAAATTCAAAACCCCCGCCTTCGCGACGATCGTCTCCGGAGCGCTGGTAGCGGTACTGGTACTTTTTGTGGATGACCGCCTGATGACAGACCTCACCAGTATCGGTACGTTGTTCGCATTCGTACTGGTTAGTGGTGGAGTGTTGTTATTGCCCCGTATTGCAAAAGAACCCGGGAAATTCAGCCTTCCCTATATCAATGGCAAGTGGATCATTCCCTTACTTTTTTTATTATTCATCTGGGTGTTCAGCGACAGGATGCAAAATGCTTTCCTGAACATACAGGATGAAAGTCATCAGGAGATCCTGTTTGTCCTGTTCATCATTCTTTCTGCTATCCTGTCAATCTTCTCTTTCACCCGCAACTATTCTTTGATACCTGTGTTAGGCGTGATGTGTTGTATGTACCTGATGATCGAGATTCCGGCAAAAAGCTGGCTTGTATTCTTTGGATGGATGGCTGCAGGATTGATGGTGTATTTTTTATATGGGAACAGGAAAAGCAGGCTGGTGAAAGGGAGCGGAAGTATTCAGTAAATATGCAGTAAAAAATACGAGGTGCGGAAACAATGAAATATCAGGTGGGCGACAAGATCATGATGCTGCATTCAGGAGAGGAAGGCCATATCGTGGATTTCATAAATCCCAAAATGGTGATGGTGGAAGTTGATAAGGTTACTTTCCCTGTTTTCCTCGACCAGATCGATTTTCCTTATTTCAGGGATTTCAGCAAGAAGCCGGCAGAAAAAAAATTTCCTCCTAAAAGGACCATCCCGGAGGAAGTGAGGAAGGAAAAAAGCAGCGGAAAGTACCAGGTTGCTGAAGGTGTTTGGTTGTTATTCCTGCCGGTATTTGATAAGGATGTTTTTGACGATGACATAGTGGAGTATTTCCGTATTTCACTCGTGAACCAGACGAACGACCACCTTCTTTTTGAATACAAACTCACCCACGCCGGAAAGCTCGATTTCGAATTGAAGAACGATATCCTTCCACTTTCCGATTTCTATCTGCACGATGTTCCGCTTGAGGATCTGAATGAGGCTCCGAAATTCAATTTCGATTTCATGCTCAAAGTGCCGGATAAGAAACGGGCGCCTCATTTCGAAGCCTTCCACAAGGTCAAGGCGAAGCAACTCTTTCAAAAAGTGGAAGAGATGCGATCCCTACAGCAGGCCCATTTCATGTATCCTCTTTTTGATACTTGGCCTGAACGGGTTCCGGAGTCTGAAGAAAATATAAGTACCCTCACAAAGGCAGGGTTCAAAGTGCATGAAGGAAATGCGAAAAAGGAAAGATCAGGCTTGCCACAATCCACGGTCGATCTGCACATTGAAAAACTCACAGATGACTGGAGGCAAATGAGTCCTGCTCTGATGCTTGAACTTCAACTTAAAGAATTTGAAAGATATTGTGAACTTACAGTCGTACATCGTCAACCCAAGCTCATCGTTATCCACGGTGTCGGTACGGGTCGACTTCGCGACGAAATCCATCAATTGCTTCGATATCGAAAAGATGTTAAGTCGTTTGTGCATCAATACCATCCTTTATTTGGTTATGGTGCTACGGAGATATATTTTCAATATTAGCAGCGCCGCAGAGGTCCATGAAGTGTATGGCTAATGCATAGCTTTGCAGCGATACCAGCGGTGTTTGCTTCAGGAAAAACAGGCCCCAGGCCGGGCCATCGTCATCCGCCCAACAGGCGGAAGGAGGAAAGTCCGGACAGCATAGAGCGTCGTACCGGTGAAGAGCCGGGTCTCGTTTCGGCGGGAACAGAGAGTGCCACAGAAAATGACCGCCCTGCTTCGGTGGGGTAAGGGTGAAAATGAGGGGTAAGAGCCCACGCCTGCTGCCAGTAATGGCACCAGGGGGTAAACCTTACGTGCTGAAATGCCATGTATATCCTCCGTGCAGGAACCGGAAATGGGGAATGCAGATGGGTGACTCGTCCATTGCTCCCTGACGGGACAGGGGGAAGGGTAGGCAGATTGACCTGAATGGGTAACCTTTCAGGCAGATAAATGATGGCCGGCCGTGGTGAAAATCAAGGTCACAGAATCCGGCTTATAGGCCTGGGGCTTTTTCTACAATCGAAGCAACAAAAAAACCGGTCAGATGACCGGCTTTTTTTAACCAAAACTTACACGAAATGGACGAAACACCATTATCTTTCAGATAGCATCGATAAATCTATCGTTTCATATTTTACTCTGCGGCCATATTTTTTCTTAGGTATTCCATCTCCAGATCCCCACTCATATACCTGCTTGACGTAGGCATGGGAATCAACATCCTCGACACATGCTCCTCCCGGAAATTCGCATCCATCTCCATGTCCGCCATGATCTCTAAGCCTAGCATGGAGGTATTGATATGTGCTGCCCGAAAATCATCGTCGATTTGATCATCTGAATCCGCCTTGAAACCCAGCGAAATGCTCGTCTCTGAAAAGAATTGTCTGTGAATGACTGCATCAGATGATGAGAGCAGTTGCAGGGGAATGCTGATGTTGACCGGACTGAGGGAATGAATCAGGTTGCCGTTGACTTCCATATCTGCCCTGGCGAACATGTCCTCCGAAGGCATCTTCAAAAGCCGAACATTCCCCTTTATCCCATCAAAACCCTTTTCTTCTCCGCAGCAAATGAATTGACTGGTATCATTGGCCGTAGCAACGGCAGAAGCGGCTACGTGCTTTTGTAGAACGATATCGCCCTGAACAAAAGCCCGGTTAGAGTACGATACAGATCCGAGAAAAACGATCAGGAATATTGTCCAGATGCCACTGTTGGTGTGGTTTGTTTTGTTTTTTTTCTGTTTGAGTGATCCTTCCTGTGGAATCACTGTTGAATGTGCTTGTTTCATATATACTATCTTTTTGTCTGTACTTGGCTTTGAGTGAGCCCCATGAGTCATTTGATCATTTATTTCCAAAAGCTTTACTTAGGAATGACGGGTCGAGATCTGATCAGTGGGACCTGAATGAATGAACAGGGAATGGAAGCAGTCGTTGGTGGCAATTAAACTGGGCGATTGTTATTCTTGGATGTATGGCGTACATCGAATAACAACGCAAAGGTAAACCAAAAGCCGGGGTTATGAAACGTCGATTTGTTAATTAATTTGAAAACCACTAATAATCTAACAAATAAACCACAAACAATGCATTTGTGTAATAAAATGCGACTGGATATTAGAAATATTTTAATGAAACTCGCGCAAAAAATAAAACCCGTACAGCCTATGTTCAAAAGAAAAATCCTCATGCACCAAGAGATGTATGAGGATAGTAAATGAGGCATCCTTAAGGAAGTACCTATAAAAAAAAGAATATGAAAAAAGTATGAATTAAATGATATCCAGTGCCTTGACAAAGAATGTCAGGATTGGAACCACTGTGATAGAAGTAAGTGCAGGGATGAAGAGGTATACGCCAACCGCCAGTGCGAGGGAAAGAAAGAAGAGTATCCAGTATACGGAAGTTGATTTCTTTGCCATTTGTAAACTTTGAGCGAAGATAGAACCCGCAATCAATTTAACAAAATCGCTTATGCTATTTGTCACTTTCCGCTCATGGGTCTTGGGTGGAATGCTCAGACTCGGATATCGTATGGATGCTTTGTGTATAATTTACACCCTAACACGTTAACGACTGAGTTTTTTCTGTTTTACCTTTACCGTTGTGATGAAGTTTCATTTTTTCGTACGTTTTTCCACCCGGCCTGGACAATTCCTTCGAATTGTTGGAGACTCTGCAGCATTGGGAAACCAGACCCTTGCCCGGTCAATTCGGATGCGGTACAAAAATGATCAATTCTGGGAGATCGATATGGATATCCCCGATGCGCATTTTGGCATAGATGGATTGATCAGATACCGCTATATCCTTGAAGAAGAAGGGCATGAATGGACAGAGGAATGGGGCATGGACAGAAGACTGAAGTTATCGGATTTTCCTCTACGCCAGGCTGATGTCATTGATACATGGAACCATGCGGGCACTTATGGCAATGTCTTTTACAATGCCCCTTTTCGTGATGTGCTGCTGCCAGAACGCCCCCCTCAAAAAATCCCGAAACCTGCAAAAGCAATGACCCATATCTTCAGGGTCAAGGCACCTTTATTGACTACGGATGAGGAGCTTTGTTTGACTGGTAATACCATTGAACTGGGAAATTGGCAGAAAGATAAAGTCATCAGCATGTTTCGGGAGGATGAATGGTGGACTGTCCGCTTGAATCTTTCTAAAGCAGTTTTTCCGTTGGCCTATAAATATGCTGTATGTAAAAAAGATTCCGGGCGGTTATTGCGTTATGAGAATGGCAACAACAGAATTTTATACCCACCGGAAAGGACAAAGCGGCATATTCTGCTCCATGATGGTTTCGTACATCTGCCTGAGACCACCTGGAAAGGTACTGGCATTGCCATTCCCGTCTTCAGCCTCCGAAGCGGACAGGGCTTTGGAGTGGGGGAGTTCCCTGACATCAACTTGCTGACTGACTGGGCAGAGCGGACAGGCATACGGATGATCCAGTTGTTACCTGTTAACGACACCACATCGAGTCATACCTGGCAGGATTCGTATCCATATTCCGCTATTTCAGCATTTGCCCTGCATCCTTTATACCTGAATATCAGGAAGATGGCTGGGAGAGACTTATTCGATCTGGACGATTCTTTCATGCGTTTGCAGCATGAATTGAACAATTTGCCGGAAGTGGATTACGAAATGGTCATGCAGCATAAACAAGGCTTCATAAACCATTTTTTCACCCTGAAGGGGGATGAAGTTTTTTCCACCCCTGATTTTCAGGCATTTTTCAGGGATAATGAACACTGGCTGCTGCCCTATGCCGCTTTCTGCTTCCTGCGGGATAAATACAAGAATCCGGATCCTTCGCAGTGGAAAAAGCACAGTCGATACGACAATGCTGCCATCCTGAAGCTCTGCGATCCAAAACAAAGCCACTACCGGAAGATCAGCATTCATTTTTTCACTCAGTATCATCTGCATCTGCAGCTTAAGGAGGCTCATGACTACGCAAACGGTAAAGGTATAATCCTGAAGGGGGACATCCCCATAGGTGTGAACCGATATGGGGTGGAGGCATGGATGGAACCTGAGCTCTTCGATCTGGATATGCAGTCAGGTGCACCACCGGATGACTTTGCCGTAAAGGGACAAAACTGGGGCTTTCCAACATATCAATGGTCACGCATGCAACAGGATGGTTTTGCGTGGTGGAAAAAGAGGTTTGCCCAGATGAGTCGCTATTTTGATGCATTCCGGATCGACCACATCCTTGGATTTTTTCGGATTTGGTCTATTCCGATCGATGCAGTGGA
>JBIKIB010000455.1:0-2944 GCA_044361845.1 Chitinophagaceae bacterium
CCATTGGGGAGATTGATATACACCGAGATGGGCATGAACTCTCCCACGATGACGAGGTCGGGGCGGTTGTCGCCGTTCATGTCCTGCCATTGTGCATCCGTGACCATTCCGGCAAAGCTGAAAGCGGCATGTTTCTTGGTAAATCGTCCCGTTCCGTCGTTGATCAACAGGT
Organism: Chitinophagaceae bacterium; assembly: GCA_044361845.1. Classification (GTDB taxonomy): domain Bacteria; phylum Bacteroidota; class Bacteroidia; order Chitinophagales; family Chitinophagaceae; genus Pollutibacter. The sequence continues at coordinate 173 of JBIKIB010000455.1, forward strand.
AGGATTCCGGGGTGAGTGGATATCGACCGGGGATAAGTCGCCCCCCAACGAAAAGATCCATATCGCCATCAGCATCCACATCTGCTGCCCGGACGCAGGACTTAGCGGAGGCGGATACATCCGGAAGGGGTATGGCTGACTTGCTGAAACCACCCTTACCGTCATTCATGTACAATTCATCCTGCAGGCTTGGGGTATTGGGCTCCCAAATGGAGTAGCCACCTTTTGCGACGTACAGATCCGGCCACCCATCGCCATTCACATCCGTGAACAAAGCCGCTGCCACACTGGCCTCCTCTTCATTGACGATCGACAAACCATCGACCATCGAAAACGCACCGCTGCGTGACTGAAGGTAGAGTCGGCCGGGTTGGGTCCGGTTTCCACTGACGAACAGATCTTCCAAACCATCCCTGTTCACATCGGATTTCGCCATCACAGGACCGGTATTGGAATACATGAATAGCAGCAGTTGCTGCCGCTTGAAATCATTCTCACCAAATCCTTGATGGTGATAATCAACAGGTGAAGAGGTTCCGCTGAATACAGGTCGCACAGGTATAACGACAGGAGCGGGTGCCATTTTTTTTTGTGACGGGGTGATGGTCAGCATCTGGTCTGCAGCCGGCGCAGTCAACATGGCCATTCCGCCATCCGGCCAGATGACCCTCACGGAATCCACCTGATCGGTCTTTTCAAGTCCGAAGTGAACGATCGTACTGACGGCCGAAAGATACCCCCTGTTCTGACCGAGCTCGGCATACTGCATCTTACCTCCTGAATACACATAAATGCGCGCACCGGTGGCCGGGGCCGCTTTTTCATTGACGATCCGAAAAGAGATGTAATGATGCTTATTCAGTGCTCTGGCGTTGTTGCGATGTATGAAGGCTACATCGTTGATATTATTGACAATGATATCAAGATCACCATCGTTGTCAAGGTCGGCATAAACGGCCGCGCTGGAGATGGCTGGCTGCTCGAAACCCCAGGCGACCTGTTCGTTTGAAAAAGTCAGGTCGCGATTATTCCGGAATATGTAGTTGGGAATCTTCGTTGATGGCATTGCCCTGACGAGGTCCATCAACTGCACGGGTTCGCGATCCATGGCCTTTTTGACCTTATAGTCACCCCAATAGCGGAGAAAATCCTTATTGGTATAGTCACGCAGGTAGCCGTTGGTGATGAACAGGTCTTTATACCCATCGTTGTCGAAATCGGCCATGATCGGTGTCCAACTCCAGTCGGTTTTGAAGACACCGGCAAGCTGACCTATTTCACTGAAGGAACCATTACCGTTATTGAGATGCAGCATATTGCGCATGTACTGCTTATGGAGTCCCTGCTGCTGCATGAGTTCGAAGATGTCATAATTCTCTTGCAACTGCAGGAGTTTCTGTCGTTTATTGCCTTCCGGAAGCATGTCAAGCGTCATGATGTCAGGCAGTCCATCGTTATTGAAGTCGGCGATATCCGCTCCCATGGAGAACTGCGACATATGTGTCAGTGCCGAGTCAGATATATCCCTGAATGTCTTGTCATGGTTATTCAGGTAGAGATGATCGGGTTCGTTGTAATCATTCGTGACGTAAAGGTCTGCCCAGCCGTCCTGGTTGATATCCGCGACAACGATACCAAGACCAAAAGTGAGTGCAGAGCGGCTGATGCCACAACGGTCGGATATATCGGTAAAGCGATTACCTTTATTCTCGAACATCCGGCAACCGGCAAAAGTATCCGGCGTGTTTCGGAATTTCGCAAATTCAAGGTTATCGACCTTTTTAACACTGTGGTTGAGCAGGAACATATCCATATCCCCATCCCTGTCGTAATCAAAAAAAGCCGCCTGGGTGCTGTAGGATGGATCATCCAGGCCGAATTCCTTTGCCGCTTCCCTGAAAGTGAAATTACCCAGGTTGATGAAGAGTTGATTGCGCCGGACATCAGGTTCTCCTTTTCCGGAGTAGCAGACATATACATCAAGCAGCCCATCGTTGTTGACATCCGCCATGGTGACACCGGTCTTCCAGTGTCCCGGCCGGCCTTCGATGCGGGATCCGGATGATTTTGTGACATCCTGGAAACGGAGCCCACCGAGATTCTTATACACCTTATTCGACCCCATATTGGCAGTGAAAAAAAGATCGGGCAAGCCGTCCTTATCGAGATCCCCTACTGCCAATCCCGCCCCGTTGAAAAAATACTCATAGGCCAGTACGTTCAATCCTTCCGATTCACTGATCGTATTGGTGAACGATACGCCTGTTTGTTTGGGATCTAGCTGAGTGAACAGCTTTTGCTGTGCAAAAATCGTCGTGCACGACAAGGCGATAAAGCTCGTGATGACTGCCGGCAGGATGGCGTATTTCCGGTAAGACATGAGGCTGTCTGGTTTAACGCTACAAGTTAGCGAATGAGCATGAAAGTTTGGGATTTTCAAAAAAGGAAAGGCGCCACGTGGGCGCCTTTCCGTCGTATCTGAAGGATGTGAAATCACTTTCCACCATCCCACCATACCTTGGTCATGAAGTTGTCACCGCCCATGCGGTCAACAGCAGCCTTGTAGTTGGTCGGGTTGGAACTGATCTCATTCTCCCAATATTTCAAACGGCGTGGGATCTGGTTGACTTCCCACCTGTTCGGGTCATTGGTCGGTGTGAGTGCCGGGATACCGGTCCTCCTCCAGTTGCTCCATGACTCGATGTCATTGAGGAAAGTAGCTGCCCAGTATTCCTCACCGATGAGGCGCCTTTTATCATTCGTGGAAGCGGC
>JBIKIB010000456.1:0-2942 GCA_044361845.1 Chitinophagaceae bacterium
TGCGGGAATTGTTGAACAGCTTACCGACCTTGAACTTACCATCCGGGCATTTCTGGAAAACACCGGCCACACGTACCAGGCCATATTGCTGGCCGCGAAGGATACCCCTGTCGATGCGGTATGTCGCGGCATCATAGCATGCTTCTCCGGTGACTGGATCGACGTTGACGTTTTTCTGTGTGAATCGCGGATCCGCAGCCGCCGGATCCAGCGGTGCATAAGCGTCTACCCATGTCCGGTAGTAGTCTGATGTGATGCCGGGGCCATCCGTACCATTCGCACCCGTGTATGCCGGCAGTGGGAACTGGTCGCCTGAAAGGGAGAAGTAAGAGAGGCGGTTGTGTCCGTTCAGGTCCGGGCGCTGGTCGACAGCGAATATCAACTCCTTGTTGGTGTTGTTATTATCATTGAAGATGGCCCAGTAATCGGCGGAGAGGGCATACTGTCCGGATGATGTGATCTTGTTGGTGTACTCGATCACCTTATCCATGTCTTCCGGACGGAAGGTGAAGTTGGTGGCATACCGGTCGCGGTAAACGGCGGCATTGAGGTGCAGTTTAGCGAGGAGTCCCCATACACCGGCCTTTGTGAGGCGACCGGGACCGGTGGTGTTATCGAGTTGTGGTTCTATTTCCAGGAGTATTTTCTTCAGATACTCAACGGCCTGATCGCCCCGTACAATGGTAGAGACCGCACCGGGATCCTCTTTCACAAAGATGATGCCCCACAGGTCGAGGATGAGCAGGTTGTAGAATGCATACATGCCCTTGGCCTCAGCGATGTACTTGGCGGCGTTGGGGTCCTTGTTGGACTGCAACGAACTGATCGCAGATACGGCACGTGAGAGGCTCTGTACGAGCGGATTCCAGGTATTCCGGACATTGGCGGTATTGCTGTTCGTGGTATGCCTGTGCAGGTCAAGATAGATGCCATTATCACCCCAGTCAGTACCACCACGATAGGGCAGTATGGCTTCGTCCGTACTGATCTCCTGCAAGGCAAAAAGACCGGTATGGAGATAAATATTCGGGAGGTTGGCATAGACCGGGGCGATGGTGCCGTCGGCGATCTGCTTCTCGGTGAGGCCGGTGACAGATGATTCGTCGAGGACGTCTTCTTCGAGTTTCGTGCAACTGAAAGAAATCGATACCAGCATGGGTAAGGCCAGCAGTTTTATGATCCTGTTTGTCATGATGGCTTTTTTTAGAAGTTTACATTAAGTCCGAAAATGATGCTCCTTGCCTTTGGATAACTCAGCATATCGATCCCGTAGGATGATACGCCGTTGATGGTCCTGTCGGCATTTACTTCGGGATCGTATCCGTTATAGTTGGTGATCACGAATAGGTTCTGTGCGGTCACGGAGAACCTTAAGCCTGTGATCAGCTTGCCCATCTTCATGGAGCGCGTGTCGAAATTATACCCCAGCGCAAGGTTATTGAGCCGCAGGTATGAGCCGTCCTTCAGATAGCGGGAACTGACTGGCGCCGCGTTGCTGATGGATTCTTCAGGATACTCAACCGCCTCTGGTGTGGAATTCACACTCTTCGACAAACGCAGCTTGTAGAAATTGGCATTGGCCGTGTTATCATAGATCTTATTGCCGGAAACACCGTTGAAGTTAGCGATCAGGTCGAATCCACGATACTGCAGGCTTCCAAAGAATGCGTAGATCACCTTCGGCAGTGCAGTGCCCAATGGCAGCCTGTCCTTATCGCCAATGATACCGTCGCCATCAACATCCCGGAAGGCATTGAGTCCCTGGGCGTTGAAGCCTGTCCACTCCCGCAGATAGAAGGTGCCGATGGGTTGTCCATTGATATATCCGTTGATCGTGGCGGATGTCAGTCCGGCCCCGGAGGCAGAACCTGACGGGATCACCGAATAAGGTGAGTTCTCCACGATGTTGCTGAGGAATGCCACGTTACCACCAATGGCATACTTCAGTTTGGAACCGATATTATCACGGTATTCCAGATCGATCTCCAGTCCTTTGTTGATGATCGTCATGTCTTCCACATTGGTCCAGAAAGTTCCGGCAGGCTGAACAGGGTCTGCGGGGATGACTTCCAGCAGGATGTTATTCGACACTTTCCGGAACCAGTCGATCGAACCATTGAGTTTGCCGCGGAGAAGTCCGAAGTCCAGTCCGATATTTGTCTGATCAGACACTTCCCACTGGATATCCGGGTTCGCGAGTCGGGAGTAGACGATGCCGGCAGGGTACGGTCCACTGGGCAGCAATGGATAGCTGGTGGATGATGAGATGGTTGAGGTGAACAATGCCTGGGTGATCTTTGATGGGATCTCCTGGTTGCCGGTCCGGCCCCACCCGGCCCTGAGTTTTAGGTTGCTGAAAGGTGAATTCTCCATAAAATCCTCTTCGGAGATTCTCCAGCCCAGGGAGAATGAAGGGAAATAGCCGTACTTGTTATTCGCACCGAACTTGGAAGAACCATCCATTCTGAAGTTGATGGTGGCCAGGTACCGATCCTTATACGAATAGTTGAGCCTGCCGAAAAACGACTGAAGTTCATTCCGAACGGCATATCCATTGGGTCGGTTGTTGGCGAGTGTCAGCTCCTGACCGATGGATGGGTTATAGATCGGCTCTACAGGGGTCACCGGGAATCGGTTGATGCTCCAGCCACGACCCTGAAGGAATATATCCTGGTATGAATGTCCTGCCAATGCAGAGAAGCTATGGTCATCGACCTTTTGGGTATAGGTCAGATAGTTCTCTATAAGGGTGTTCCGGTTGATGTTATTGTAGGTTTCCAAACGACCATCACGCTGCGGGAGCACATTCGCCAGCGACTGTATATCCCTCGTGGATGTCGCGTTGTCGACACCGAAGTTCAGCTTATAAGTCAGGTTCTTAGTGATCTTCAATGATGGTGAAATGCTCCCAAGGACGCGGTTCGTAGTAGTGATGTCCTTAT
>JBIKIB010000457.1:0-2938 GCA_044361845.1 Chitinophagaceae bacterium
ACTGCTGCGCCGATGAAATGTTCCCTGTCAATGCGAAAAGGAAGGTCATGAACAGATAGGAGGCGATTCTCATATATGATGTCGTTTTATTTATAGAATTGGTAAAGGTAGCCTAGAAAAAATTACACCACACCCTGGTGTTTTTATCGATATCGATTTTAGCAATACATTTACATTTACCAAAGAGCCGGCATCGGCATAACCCTAAAACCGCATCATGCGCATCGCGATCATCAATGGACCAAATCTGAACCTGCTGGGTAAGCGTGAGCCGGAGATCTACGGAACGGAGGGTTTCGAAACGTTCCTGGAGATGCTGAAACAGGCACACCCCGACATCGTGTTCTCTTATTGTCAAAGCAATATCGAAGGTGAACTGATCGATGCCTTACAGCGTGAGGGGTTTTCAGCGGATGGGATCATCTTGAATCCCGGCGGATACACCCATACCTCGGTTGCCATAGGCGACGCCATCGCTGCCATCAAATGCCCTGTCATTGAAGTACATATTTCCAATGTGCACGCCCGCGAGGCGTTTCGCAGGATCTCTCATGTCTCCGCAAAATGCCGGGGAACGATCAGCGGGCTCGGACTGAAAGGATACGCCCTTGGCGTGGAGTATTTTCTGGGTATGAATGATAAGAAACCAGAAAACCAACACTGAGTCCATCCGAATATATGATGATGACATTGCAGTGTTGATTTTCCATTGAAGTCTATTTCTTCCTCACAAGTTTCTGAACGGTATCCAGCTTTCCCACATAGAGGCTTCTGCCATGTGTTCCCAGGATTATCTCGTTTTCGCGTTCCTGTATGGCAATGTCATGAACGGGAATCGAATGGGGAAGATCTTTCACGAAAGGCATGAAGCTGCTGCCGGCATCGATGCTTGCATAGGCCCCACCATCGGTGCCAATATAGAGTATGCTGTCTGATGTAGGGTCCTCACGGATCACATTCACCGGATCCATGGGAAGGTCGGTCCCCAGCAATGTCCATGTTTTTCCGAAATCATCACTGCGATAGATATAAGCATTGAAATGATCCTGCCTGTACCCATTGAGCGTCACATATACCCTGCCCAGGTGATGTTTTGATGCGAGCACACGGCTTACCCATAGTCCTTGTTGCATGCCATTTCCCCCTTTTTTATCCGGTACACCAATGCGGCTCCAGGTGACACCACCATCTTTTGTGAGGTGTACATGACCGTCATCACTGCCGGTATAGATCAATCCGAATGCCAGGGGCGACTCACTGATACTGGTCAATGTCCCAAAAGGGACATCCCCCGCCCTCTTTCCCCCGGTCAGATCCGCACTGATCGATTCCATTTTATCCCCCTTGTTCATGCTGCGATGCAGCCTTTGTGAACCCATATAGAGGATGTCCTGGTTGTGTGTGGACAGCAGGATCGGGGTCTGCCAGTTGAAACGGAGTCTGTCATCCTGTAATGGAGGGGCCACGGGTCTGATGGGCTTTGGATCCGATGTCGGTCTGTTGAAGCGAAAGTACATACCGAACTGAAGTCCGCTGTAAAATGTGGTATTATCCCTTGTGTCCACCTGCGCCTGCATCCCGTCACCGCCATTGGCAGACTTGAAACCATATTGACCGCGATCCATCCAATCTATGCCTTCTTTGTTTGTGGATGGCCCATACCAGGATCCGTTATCCTGCATGCCTCCATATACGTTGTAAGGCTTGTCGTTGTCGACGGTGATGGCGTAGAATTGACCGACCGCCGGTGTATTCACCTTGAACCAGTTCTTGCCATTGTCATAGGTGATATTGGCACCGCCATCATTGCCAGCGATCATCCGATCGTCGTTTTTCGGATCCATCCATAACGCATGCCAGTCTGCGTGAGTATTCGATTTATCCATCACCTGGAAGGTCTTGCCCGCGTCTGTCGACAGGTCGGCGCTGAAGCCCAGGATGACGATCTTGTCAGCATTGGCAGGGGATACGAAGATCTTCCCGAAATAATATCCATATGTGTTGTAGAGTGTCAGTGGCTTCTCGTGGGTCTTGCGCCAGCTCCGCCCACCGTCATCGCTGCGGTAGACTTCCGCACCATGGATAGCGGAGGCTGCCGGTCCTCCGTCCTCCTGGTACAGATACCGGTAAAGCGCAACCGAAGACAGCTTTCCGCTGCGAACTTCATCCTTCAGTGCAGCGGCTGTATATCTGGTTTGCAGTCCGTTGCCACGCATGAACCTGTCCAGTTTGGCATCACCGATGGCGAGGAATGCTTCCGTGCTGATATCTTTCAGATCACTGAGTTGTATTCGGCTGGTGTCCTTAGTGGTCGTGTCGGGACGGGCATTGTAATTGTCCACCACGGCATAGACCAGTTCGGGCTTCGCAGCCGAGGTCGCCAGTCCGATCCTACCGATGCCATCACCCTGTGGGAAGCCGGATCCCGCACTTGTTGACAGTTGCCAGGTTTCTCCGCCATCGGTACTCTTGTAAATGCCGGATGCTTTTCCACCTTCCTGAAAATTCGAGGCACTGCGCATGCGCTGCCAGATGGAGGCATAGAGGATGTCGGGATTCAGGGGATGCATGTCCATTTCAACCGAACCGCTCGTCTCGTTGACGAAAAGCGTCTGTCGCCAGGTCTTCCCGCCGTCGGTGGTTTTATACACCCCGCGATGCCTGGAGGAAGTATACAAAGATCCCAGTACGGCGACCCATGCCGTCAAAGGGTCGCGGGGATGCAGTTGGATCTTTCCGATATGATGAGACTCCGGAAGCCCTGTATGGGTCCAGTTTTTTCCGTTATCACTGCTTTTGAAAACACCTATGCCCGCATAAGATGAACGGCTGCTGTTGACTTCACCGGTGCCGATCCATACCTCACGGGTTTTCCAGTTGACGGCGATGTCACCTATGCCGATCACGGCTTCCTGGTCGAAGATGGGCGTGAGGCTCT